>NZ_JBKGLW010000009.1:0-251468 GCF_046555775.1 Citrobacter sp. U14242 | reverse complement strand
CCTATGCTCAAACTATAGGGCAGGATCGTCTACCGGGGTGGGGTCAGTCCAACTATAGGGCAGGATCGTCTACCGGGGTGGGGTCAGTCCATTACCTGAATTTCCTTTATCTGGCAAAAAGAGAGCGACTTACCCTCAATCTTAGAGAGAGTTATGCACACTGTATAGCCCACATCGTTTTAATTCCCTCCTGAAGCCGCTGTGCATACTTTTGAGTAGCACAAAAAAGAAACGACATACTCACCCATGGGTATTATTTTTTTGTCGACGACATCACCTTTTCTCTAAGTAAAATTCATGAGATCAACTGGCGTACGTCTAATACTTATTCTAGGGTTAAATCATCTCCTCTTGTGTCACATTATTGTTTTTTTAAAGCAAAAAATGTGGTTATTTGAAAAAGGTGAAGGATATGGCTCTAGTCTTCGACAAACGCTTAATTCTTTTTTGCGGCGCCTTTTCCATTATTCCGGCGGCAAATGCAGCGTCCACCAACGGGACATTTCAGGTACTGATGACGATACAAAAAGCGTGTACCGTCACTGCGGGGTCGGCTTCAAATATTACTCTCGGTTCCGTGAGTACCACTGCGACAAATACTAGCGCAAGCAACACAATTTCAATTAACTGCTCAAAAACCACCCCCTACTTTATTGGCCTGGCACCTTCAACGGCCAACGGCGGGACCCCCACAGGATCCGGAGCCATGTCCTCTGTCGCAAATGCAGCAAACAATACCGATAAAGTGCCTTATCAATTGAACCAAACATCAGCAACAGGACCGGTCTGGGGGAATACGGCCACCGCCACCACTGTAGGAAATGGTGTTGCATCCCAGGGAACAGGCCTCCAGCAGAGTTTTACCGTTTATGCCACCGCGCCAAGCGCGAACTTCACACCTGACGACTATGCCGACACCGTAACGGTAAACGTTAACTACTAAATTCAGGAACACCGATGACAGTAAAACTGCCTGTACAGCAGTATGCCTGCGCATGCCTGTTAGGAGCGGCTGTGAGCATAAATCCGGCAACAGCAAGCGGATTGCAGGTTGCTCCAGTCACATTAACACTGCAGGCGGCGCAAAATGCCGATGGGATCTGGTTAAGCAACGCCGGAGAAAACGTGCTGAATGCCCAGGTTCGGGTCTTTCGCTGGAGCCAAAGCGCTTACGGCGACAAGCTGTCTCCCTCTCAGGGGCTGGTTATCAGCCCGCCGATGCTGGCGCTAGCCCCTGGTGAACGCCAGCTGATTCGTGTTATTCGCACCGGCCCGCCATCGACACATACTGAAGATGCCTATCGGTTATCAATTGACGAATTACCACCAGCAAAATTACAAAAAAATAAACTTCAGTTTGTGCTGCATTATTCCATACCTGTTTTTATTCAACCAACGGCGCAGGCTGAAACCCAGGCCAAATTACAATGGAAATTACAGCAACTTGACGGCAAAAAATTTCTTGAAGTCAGTAATCAGGGAAATGGTCATGCACAATTATCAGCGGCAACCTTTATAAACCATAATGGCGCGAAAAAGGTCATTACGCCGGGACTATTAGGCTACGTTCTTCCGGGATCGACAATGCGGTGGATATTATCCCCGTCCGCCAGTGATACCCATGATGGCGGTAAAGTTGAAGTAACAATTAATGGCCAAAAAACAGTACAAGATCTCTAAGAGATCCTGGCATCTGGTAAAATGTTGCTTACTCAATGGAGCATTATTATCTGGAATGGTTTCAGCTCACGCGGTCAATAATGGCCAAACAAATAGTGGAATTATGGGTGACGCAACACATCTTGCGGGCATCGATTTATATCTCGACGTAACCCTGAATGGAAACCCTGTCGGATTGGTGCATTTTGGCTATGAGAATGAAAAACTCTATGCTGGCGCAAATACCCTACGACAGTTGGGTTTTCGCTTACCGCAAAATACGGCTGCAACCGTCGGTCTGAACGATATTGCCCACCTGAGCATTGACTACAACGTCGAACAACAAACTCTGGCGCTCACTGTGCCGCTCAGTTCCCTTGATCTTGTCACCACACAGGTGAACCAGACCGGCGACGCGACACCAATAGCATCAAACTCACATGGGGCGTTACTCAATTACGATGTCTATGCTCAGCAGGGAGATGAAACCAGCGTCAACACATTTAGCGAGTTGCGCGCTTTTAATGGCTCAGGGGTGTTAAGCACCACCCAACTGACTCAATATTCCACCGCACCCAACGCAGAGAATGCCTTCTACCGCATGGACACCGGTTGGCGCACATCATTTCCGGATAATATGTTGGCGATAAACGTTGGCGATACCCTGACAAGCTCGCTCACCTGGTCCCGACCGACCCGCATTGGCGGCATCCAGATAGGAACCGATTTTGGTTTACAGCCCTACATGCCAACCACCCCGCTTCCCTCCTATCTTGGTTCTGCCACGCTTCCTTCAAACGTTGAGTTGTACGTCAATGGGGTTAAGTACTACAACGGGGAGGTTCCGGCCGGAAGTTTTCAAATCAATACCATGCCTAATATCAGTGGCGCAGGAACCGGTCAGGTGATGATGACCGATGCGCTGGGCAGAACGACAGTACAAAATTTCTCGTTCTACAACGATCAACAACTCCTGCGAGAAGGGCTAACAGCCTGGTCAGCGGAATTGGGCGCAGTAAGAGAGAATTATGGTTACGCCTCATTTGATTATGCCAGCGCCCCTGTGTTTAGCGGGACCTGGCGTCGAGGATTCAGTAACACCTTTACTGCAGGTACGCACGCGGAAACCAGCGATGGGCTGATCAACGCAGGTTTTAGCAATGACTGGGTTCCCGGCCCGCGCAGCGGCACAGTATCCTCCGCATTGGCAGCCAGTACGGACTCAGGGAAAAGCGGATTTTTGTACAGTGTTGGTTACCGCTGGTCAGGTGAACAGTTTAATTTCAGCACCAGCACCACGGCGACGTCGGGTGACTACCGTGATGTCGCAACCCATTATGGTGAGCCGCCGCCCTCACTGAGCAGCAATACGGTGATAGGTTATGCAATGGCGTCTGCCGGCAATGTCAGCCTGAGTTACCTGCAGTTTCGTTATCCACACGATAGCGCAGTGCGCTACGCCAACACCAGTTGGTTCAAATCAATCACCGATAACGTTTCACTCAATGCCGGCTTTAACCAGAATATTGACGACACCCGCGATCGCAGCGTTTATCTGATGGTGACGGTCACCACCAGCGGTAATCTGAGCGCCAGCAGCACCGTACAACGTACCAGTAATGAAACCGGCTACCAGATCAATGCCAGCCAAACACCGCCCGGTGACGGCGGCTGGGGATGGAACGTTGCAGCCAGCCAGCAAGCCTCCCGGCAAAGCGGCCAGGGGGAAATCGGGTATTTGGGCCGTTTCGGAAAAGCCTACACCGGGTTTAGCCGCCTGCCTGATAACCACTACGGTTATGCTGGCGCGACCGGTTCCCTGGTTGCGATGGGGGGAGGTTTGTTCGCGGCTCGGGAAATCAACAATGGTTTTGCCGTCGTATCCACTGACGGCATTCCGGACGTGCCAGTCAAGCTGCAAAATAACCTTGTCGGTCGCAGCGACGATCGGGGCCTGCTGCTGGTCACGTCACTCAACAGCTATCAAAACAATCAAATCAGTATTGACCCCATGGATCTGCCTGCCAATATGCGGATCGCCCGCGTTGAAGCCAATGCAACGCCGGCAGATCGTTCCGGAACCCTGGTCCGTTTTGGCATCACTCCCGTAAGCGCCGCGCAGGTTGCTCTTGTTAACGAACAGGGTAAAGCCATTTCTGAGGGCAGCATGGCATATATCACTAACGGCACGGGCCAGTCATCCGTCGTCGGATTCGATGGTATGGCCTGGTTCGACACCCTGGAACAGCACAACAGACTACGCGTTGACACAGATACCGGTAGCTGTAACGCACAATTCGATTATCCCGCCAACGCAAAGGGGATCGTACAAATAGGCCCGCTGGAATGTCGGTCACAATAGCAGGAGTTCATTCATGAGATTAAGACAGCTGCTGCTAATCGCTACACTCCTCGTCTGTCCGGGGATAAGCCATGCAGTAATCTGTTCCGTAAGTAACGTCCAACCAATGAGTTTTGGTGCAGTGGACCCGTTGTCATCAACTGGCGCAACGACCTCAATGACCTTTACCTGGACTTGCGCAAAAGAAGTGACCGACGTACTGGCGGGGATTAACCTCTGTTTTAATATTGGCGCATCAGCCGTCAGCGGTCAGGTGGCAACACGGAATATGTCGTTAAGCGGAACACCTGCCAGAACGTTGAGCTATCAGCTATATCAGGATGCCGGGCACAGTAAAATCTGGGGGAGTCAGTATCAGAGCGGAACCACGTTTCCCATGGTACAGCTTAACTTGCTCAATTTGATCCCAGTGACCGGTTCACTGACAGTATCCGCTCAGCTCGTCACTCCGCAAACCTCTGCAGTCCCCGGGAGCTATCAGGATAACTTTACGGCAGCAACGGCGCTTATCACCCTCAACCCTGGATTAGTTATTCCGCCCACCACGTGTGGTGATACCGTTGCCGCCAGACTCCCCTTCACCGTATCAGCCACTGTCAGCAAACAGTGCAATATCACCTCGGCCACTAACATTAGTTTTACCCCGGTGAAGGCAACCCAGCGCAATGCGACAGCATCAAATACCATCGGGGTGGCATGCACCAATAACACCCCTTATACCATTGGACTACAACCCTCCAACGGCAATACTGCAGGCAGCGGCGTGATGAGCGGAACGGGGGCAAACAGCGATAAAGTCCCCTATCAACTCAGCTCAACGCCTGGGCCTTCCGGTACAGTGTGGGGCAACACCTCGCTCAATACCGTTACAGGCACTGGCACCGGTTCAGCTACGCCGTATTCAGTGTATGCCACGGTTCCCAGCGCGAACTACACGCCCGACAACTATGCAGACACCGTCACCATCTCAGTGACCTACTGACCCGCCACTAAAATGCAATCAAGAAAACACAAATAATTATCATTTTATTTACTTTTAGAGGTACATCATAAATCTGACAAATAGTCATTCTCATGCGCCATGCATATTAAATGTCTGAATAGCCACCAGACCGCAAATATTCTCAGAATAAATAGATAATTATTCACTTAACGCGTAATTCTCCTGTTTTTTATAGGGTAATGAGGGGACTGGAGGACAGGCCGTTTCTTGAAAAAAATGTTAAATTTAAGTTTATATGGTGAGATCCACTGTATACCACGGCCAAATTAAGAACATATTACTTTTATAACTAAGGTTTATCATGGATAAGTTATCTTACGCTTCAGATAGCAGCACATCTGCCTGGAATACCTACCTGCAACAAATCGAGCGTGTGGCCCCTTACCTGGGCGAACTTTCCCATTGGGTGGATACCCTGCGCCACCCGAAACGCGCACTCATTGTCGATATTCCGGTGCAGATGGATGACGGCACTATTCGCCATTTCGAAGGATATCGTGTACAGCACAACCTCTCCCGCGGTCCGGGAAAAGGCGGTGTGCGTTATCATCCTGATGTTGATCTTAATGAAGTGATGGCCCTTTCCGCCTGGATGACCATCAAATGTGCCGCACTGAATCTGCCGTACGGCGGTGCCAAAGGTGGCGTTCGCGTCGACCCGTTCTCGCTGTCTGAGGGTGAACTGGAGCGTTTGACCCGTCGCTATACCAGTGAAATCGGCATTATCATTGGGCCGCAAAAAGATATTCCTGCGCCGGATGTCGGCACCAACGGCAAAGTGATGGCATGGATGATGGATACCTACTCCATGAACCACGGCACCACCGTAACCAGCGTGGTCACCGGTAAACCTATCCACCTTGGCGGTTCGTTGGGTCGTGATAAAGCGACGGGTCGTGGCGTGTTCGTCAGCGGTCTGGAAGTGGCTCGTCGTGCCAATATCGACGTTGAAGGCGCGCGCGTAGCGGTACAAGGCTTTGGTAATGTCGGCAGTGAAGCGGCTCGCCTGTTCGCCAGTGCTGGCGCGCGCGTCGTTGCCATTCAGGATCACACTGCCACCCTGTTTAACACCACCGGGATCGACATGACCGCATTGACCGCCTGGCAGTTGGAGCACAAACAGATTGCTGGTTTCCCGGGGGCAGAAACTATCGCCAGCGAAGCCTTCTGGAGCGTGGAGATGGATATCCTGATCCCTGCCGCACTGGAAGGACAGATTACCCGTCAGCGTGCAGAAATACTGACCTGTAAACTGGTGCTTGAGGGCGCTAACGGCCCAACTTACCCGGATGCCGATGATATGCTGGCAAGCCGCGGTATCATCGTGGTACCTGACGTCGTATGTAACGCAGGCGGCGTCACCGTCAGCTACTTCGAATGGGTTCAGGACATGGCCAGCTTCTTCTGGAGCGAAGAAGA
The DNA here is from genome assembly GCF_046555775.1 of Citrobacter sp. U14242. Lineage (NCBI taxonomy): Bacteria > Pseudomonadati > Pseudomonadota > Gammaproteobacteria > Enterobacterales > Enterobacteriaceae > Citrobacter > Citrobacter sp. U14242. The sequence continues at coordinate 245,025 of NZ_JBKGLW010000009.1, read as the reverse complement.
GATCAACAACCGCATGGATAAAATCATGACCGATGCGATGGTTCATGTATGGGAGAAAGCGGCGGAGAAATCCTGCTCATTGCGTACAGCCGCCTATATTGTGGCCTGCGAGCGTATCCTGCTGGCACGTAAAGACCGCGGTATTTATCCGGGATAATACGACTGCAGATACGTCAACGTTTTTGGCCGACGATAAACGCCAGTCGTGAGTTACGCCAATAATGCGGCATTATTTGTGGCATTATTGGCGCGTAGTCTCTTGATTAATCCGCCCCGCTTTCTGCATTTTACTTACCAAATATCTGCGTGCGTTGTTAGCCAATAAACATTAAATTCCCTCGCAGCAACCATAATTTGCGTTAAGAACGCATAGCAACGCATTATTGGCCGCAATGTCTACTACCAATTTTACGCCCCCCATATATATTGACGAACGGATGAAAAATCCCGAATAATTATCGAATTATGGCATTCTGGCTGCAGGGAAAGTTGCCTGACACAGTGCGATTATATCGGGCCGGGAAAACTCAGCGAATAACCACGTGAGAATATAATGGTCGATCATTCATCTGCTTCTGAGCACAACGATTTTACGCGTTGCCTGTCTCTTTTCGACAGCGCATTTCCACAAATCTTATCCCTGCTGGGTATGCCAGCCCCCACGCAACTCTCGCCAGGTACGTTTTATGATTCACTTGATCAAGCCCGGGAGAAATTGGGGAACTGGAACAGTGTAGCGGCACGATTTAACTATAACGAACAGGAAATGGCGAGCTTTCTTGCGGCATTACGAACCTTGAACAAATGGCTCGGCAGAAATACAAATGGCCAGCCTGCCGACAGAAACCTGACCATTGCCGCGTTGCGTTTTTTGTGGCAGCTCGAATATTTGCGAGAAAAACAGCCGCAATTAACTTATTCAACGACGCTGCATAACGAAGGTGAAGAAAAGCAGTTACGTAGTTTGCAGCAGGTACGGGCATTAGAACTGACCATTCGTAGTTTAATTAATGAAGCGTACAATAACCAACAAACCCTACTTGAGCACCTAAACAAATTATTTGGTCAGGAACGTGTAAACAAATGGCTGAACGTTGCCGATCGTGATGACGTATTGAGCGGTACCCTTTTCAGTGAACTCGCCTCACTGTTTATTGATAAAGACGAATATCCCATCCACTATTCTCCACTTTATCAATACACCCCGTTACTCAGCTTTGTTAACGATAAACGTAGAACTCTGAATACCTTTCTTGACGATATTCGCGTAATTCGCAACCGTCTGGCGCATCATAAGCGGGTAACATCTGTCCAAACAACATTGGTGAATTACTATTACCGAGAAATTACTGAGCCAGTACAGGAGGCCTTCGATGAAGGCCGTGTAAAAGTTAACCCTGATCGTTTTTTTGATGACAGCAATGCTGAGGTTGCTCGCTATTTCGAACGGACCACCCAAAAAATTGAAGATCTCGGCGGCGACGTTCAGGGAATAAAAGATGACCTGGTTGCTCAGTCTCAGGGTATTAGAAAAATCAAAATTGATACGGGCATAATTCGCAAGCGAGTAGCCTGGGCGCTGGGCGGTATCGTCATCCTTATTATTGGCTCGGTACTGACTTTTGGAACCTCAACCAAGACGCTGGTGAATACGGAGTCCATCCGTAGCGATCTCGGGGAAGTGGGTAAAACGGTTGCCGGTGCGAAAAAAGAAACCAGTAGCGATCCGCGTAAAGAACTGGCGAATATCGGCATTGCCTGGGATGAAAAAAATCTGCGCGCCGCTATCGACCGCGGTGATACCCAGGTTGTTAATCTGTTTCTTGCCGGAGGCATGCGCTGGAAACTGTATTATGCCGAAAACGCATTACTGGAAGATCGCCAGGAAACGTTGAATGCTCTATTACAGTCAGCATCGTTGATGGATGAAAAAAATGGTTGCCTCAGAATGGCCGGTAAATTACGTCAACAAGCGAGCCACAATGGCACGCTGACCCCTATACAGATTCGTTATTTAAAAACATTCTGTTCTTCTGCCAGGGATGTTCAGGGTATTAAAGCGGAACTGGACAGCGCGCTTAATTTTGAGAAAGCCCAGAAGAAAGCTTACGATGAAGAAATGGCCAAAAATGAACCTGCAGGTCGCTGTGAACGCCGTCTGATGGCCGATAATGCACGTGAGTTGCTGGCAGACGCGGCGCAGTTTTCACTGCAAAGACCTACCACCTATTCACTCCATGATGTGCTATTGAAAGAACTGAATACGCGTCTGATGTTCGGCACACTCAATGGGGCGGAGTTAAAAAGCCTGGTTAAGAACTACTGCGTAAAACAAGAAAGCCATGAACCCAATATTGCGATTGGCGATAACCTGAGCCGCTCACAACGGGTTATTTATAACGTAGTCAAATAATGAGCGATACAACAATGCATTCATCGAAAGAGAATTATATGTTCGCATTCAACAATGCATGGCCGCAGTTGACTTTTGAGTTCAATCCGTCGCAGCGTGATGCACCGGCAGGCAGCCTGCTGATCGGGTTGGGCGACGGCAATGATACTGAAAGCCAAAAGGGTGTCGCGCTCAATAACAAAGGATACCGTGCAGGTCGCTACAATTCGGTGAGTGAACTGGTGGCAAATGCCGACGATCGTCAATGGGCGGTATGGCGCAGCAAACTTTCAAGTGTCCAGGGAATACAGCGAATCGTTATCGAAGATTTCTCTCTGGATACCTGTTTTACGCTGTTGCTGTTTTTGAACCATCTCGATGGGGCGGGTTCGCTGTCGCTATCAACACACCCGTGGCTGGAATACGTCACCGCATGGGAAAGCGGTATTTATCTGGACGGTGATGATACAACTCGTTCTGCCGCTTGCTTGTTATCCGCCCTCGCGCATAGCAGCCTGTGCGAGCAATCCATGGATGATACTGCCGTTGTTCGCCACAACATACTGGCCTGCCTGCGCCTGTTGAGCGATATGATGATAGCCAACCCGGCTCCCACCGCAGGCATTCTGCCCATGCACACGCATTTTTATGCAAGTGCGATAGCAAACCTGGCGTATGAGCAACAGATTTACCAAAACGTTATCAAGCGCTCGGTGACCTGCCAACTCCTGCTGGACCTCGGCACAGGCCAGCGGCAAACGGTGGTGGATGCGCTGTTTATTACCGAAACGCTCCCTTCCGGGATGCTGAAAATTCTCGCGCGCTGCGATAAAGAACGCAGTTGGACGCACAATGGATTTGGGTTGCTGGCCATTTATCGCCCGCGAGAAGTGGGCACGGGCAATGATATCGTTATTTCGCTCAACCCCATTCAGGGGACGCGCCTTGATGCCCTGTGGTCCACTCTGGAACAACGTGAAGATGCCGCCTGGCAAGGGCTACGCCCGCACGATACTCCGCGTTTTCTCGAAAGCTATCGCCTGGCCGGAAGCGATACATTAATCCCAGGAGCACCGAACCAACCCTGGTACGACGATCAAGGCAGAATGACGCTAATTGCGGCACCGAAGCAGCTTGCGCCAGGAGTGCCCGGCTCGAAACTGACCTGGCAAAAAGACGTTTTGCCTGCAATCTGGGATAATTATTTTACCCGTTACCTTGATAACGCCATGGTACCAATAGCTTTACCCGAACTTGATTGCCGCGCAAAGGGTAAATGCATTCGTGTCTATCAGCATCGCATCCCTGAGGGCGGTGATATTACGATCGTGCCGCTGATGCGAATGATCGACACCCCCACCTTCCATGCCTGGCTGGCAGCACAGAGCGATAGCACGCGCGTCGTCCGGAGTCCTGCGGATCTGCCCCCCGCCAGCGAGTACCACTGCCAGTGGTACAGCAATATTCTGGTCGTCGCTCACCGTCATGGCGTCACGATCTTCTGTCGCCAGGAAGAGGATAAACATCTGGCGATACTGATTAAAGCGGCTATTTCAGTCGCGGATGTCAGCCATGAGTATGAAAATTTTCTGGCGAACTCAGCCCAACAGATCGAACAGTGGCTCAGGGATCTGCTCGAATCGCAGCAAATGCACAACCGAAAGGGCAAAATTCGTCGTCTCTCTGACTGGTCCAAAATGATGCTGGAAACCAAAGCCCGGGCACTAAAAGCCATGAATAAAGGGGCGTTGGTCGGCAACGATGCCCTGCATAACCAACTGAGTGAAGATCTTTCGCGGCAGTGGGGATTGTCTGAACAACGCCAGGAGCTCATGACGCAGATAGAGCAATTGGATCAGCTCATGCGCGAGGCGATTAGTCAGCGTCAGGAAAAACGCCAACGTATTTACGGCGCACTGTTTTCCGCTTTAGCACTCGGCGCGGCGGCTAACCATATTTGGGAACCGATTAAAGAGATAAAAACAACAAACCTTTATGAATGGCAACTCATGCTATTCAAAGAGCAGCCAGCCCCGGCAATTGACACACTACAGGCGATTGCTGCAGATGCCGCACGATATGAAGTCTATACCCTGGCTATTCTGCTGATTTTTGGTTTTATTGGTTTTATCTTGTTCTGGTTTTTCGATTTTAATGGCAAAGAAGAGTAAGGAATAACGTTTTACTCGCGATGCCGTCAGCATAAACCTTGCCGCATCTCTCACTTCCGCTGTTTTATGCACCACAACGTTTCAATATGGAACATTACAAGATACCAATGTTCCGTATTGAAACGCCAATCACATCAATTTTCTTTTGACTACCCGTGTGCAAAATTACCTTATCGGCAGCGAGAGGTCGCCGTGGCGCTGTACAAACCGATACCCTACATCAGATGTCTGCCTGACATGTGCAGCCATCTCAGGACTGTCTGCGGAGCATAAACAATGAAAAAATTGATCAACCGTGTTGAAGACGTACTGAACGAACAACTCGCCGGGCTGGCAAAAGCCTACCCTTCTCTGGCGTTGCACCAGGACCCGGTATATGTCACTCGCGCAGATGCGCCAGTGATGGGCAAAGTGGCGCTGCTTTCCGGTGGTGGTAGCGGCCATGAACCAATGCACTGCGGCTACATTGGCCAGGGTATGCTCTCCGGTGCCTGTCCGGGTGAAATTTTCACCTCGCCAACGCCGGATAAAATGTTTGAATGCGCCATGCAAATTGACGGCGGCGAAGGCGTTCTGCTGATCATCAAAAATTACACCGGCGACATTCTTAACTTCGAAACGGCAACCGAGCTGTTGCACGAAAGCGGCATCAAAGTCACCACGATGGTCGTGGATGATGACGTGGCGGTGAAAGACAGTCTGTACACCGCCGGTCGTCGCGGTGTGGCCAATACTGTACTGATTGAAAAACTGGTCGGTGCGGCCGCTGAACGCGGTGACTCACTGGATGCCTGCGCAGCGCTGGGGCGCCAGTTGAACAATCAGGGTCATTCCATCGGGATTGCCATTGGTGCCTGTACCGTTCCGGCGGCCGGCCAACCGTCATTCACCTTGCAGGACAACGAAATGGAGTTCGGCGTCGGTATCCACGGCGAACCCGGCATTGACCGCCGTCCATTCTCTTCGCTTGATCAAACTGTGGATGAAATGTTTGACACCCTGCTGGAAAACGGCAACTACAGTCGTACGCTGCGTCACTGGGATCACGTTCAGGGCGCATGGCAGGAAGGGAAAGAAAGCAAACGCGCGCTACAAAGCGGCGATCGCGTTATTGCGCTGGTCAATAATCTCGGTGCGACACCGCTGTCTGAACTCTTCGGCGTGTATAACCGCCTTGAAAGCCGTTGCCAGGATGCCGGTATTGTCATCGAACGTAACCTGATTGGCTCTTACTGCACCTCTCTGGACATGACCGGTTTCTCAATCACCCTGCTACAAGTGGATGACGAAACGCTGAGCTTATGGGATGCACCGGTTCACACCCCTGCACTCAACTGGGGTAAATAAGGAGATTCATGATGTCCCTCACCAGAACACAAATTGTTAACTGGCTCTATCGCTGCGGTGAAATATTCACCACCGAAAGCGATTTTCTTACCGGCCTTGACCGGGAAATCGGCGACGCCGACCACGGTCTGAATATGCACCGCGGCTTCAGTAAAGTGGTCGAAAAGCTCCCGTCCATTGCGGATAAAGACATCGGCTTTATTTTGAAAAATACCGGGATGGTACTGCTCTCAAGCGTCGGTGGCGCCAGTGGCCCGCTGTTCGGCACCTTTTTCATCCGCGCCGCGCAGGTCACTCAGGCCCACCAAAGCCTGACGGTTGACGAGTTGTATCAGATGATACGTGATGGCGCGGAAGGGGTCATTAGCCGTGGTAAAGCTGAACCGGGTGACAAAACCATGTGCGACGTTTGGGTACCCGTCGTCGAATCTTTGCGCCAGTCCAGCGAGCAAAAGCTGAGCATACAGGCCGCTCTGGAGGCGGCAAGTGCCCAGGCAGAAGCTGCGGCGCAAAGTACCATCACGATGCAGGCGCGCAAAGGCCGCGCCAGCTACCTTGGTGAGCGCAGCATTGGGCATCAGGACCCCGGCGCAACGTCCGTTATGTTTATGATACAAATGTTGGCTCAGGCTTCCAGAGAGTAAGGATAAAACGATGGTAAACCTGGTTATTGTGTCTCACAGCGCCCAACTGGGCGAAGGCGTCGGTGCGTTAGCCCGACAGATGTTAATGGGTGATGGCTGTAAACTCGCCATTGCCGCAGGCATTGACGATCCTGAGAACCCCATTGGCACCGACCCCATCAAAGTGATGGAGGCCATTGAGTCAGTGGCAGACACGGATCACGTGCTGGTGATGATGGATATTGGCAGCGCGTTACTGAGTGCGGAAACCGCGTTGGATCTGCTCGATCCGGCGATCGCCGCCAGGGTGCGTCTGTGCGCTGCCCCGCTGGTTGAAGGTACGCTGGCGGCAACCGTCAGTGCTGCCGCGGGCGCCGATATCGACCGGGTCATCAATGATGCCATGAATGCCCTCGATGCCAAGTGTGAGCAACTGGGTTTACCTTCGTCGTCTGCCGCGAAGACCGCACCTGCTGAATTGTCACCCGACGCTGATGCCCGTTCGGTTGCCGTGGTCGTAAAAAACCCCAACGGCATACATGTTCGCCCGGCATCACGGCTGGTCTCCACATTGTCTGGTTTTAATGCCGACATGTGGCTGGAAAAAAACGGCAAGTGTGTCGTCCCTGACAGTCTGAATCAGATAGCACTGCTGCAGGTGCGCTGTAATGACACGCTGCGCCTGATTGCCAAAGGTGAACAGGCAGACGCGGCGCTGGCTGCGTTTAAACAACTGGCGGCTGAGAATTTTGGCGAATCCGTCGAAGAAGCTCGCGCTGAAAGTATCGCCATACCGGTGCCTGCGCTGGCAACGGGTACAGCCTTTTGCTATACGCCGTTCTCACCGGAAGTCACCCGTCGACCCGCCACGAATGTGCAGGACGAGCAGCTGCGGCTAAAAGCGGCCATTCAACGCACACTCGACGACCTGAGTGATTTAACCGCACTGGCAGAGGAGAAATATTCCGCTGATATCGCCGCCATTTTCTCTGGTCATCACACGCTGCTCGACGATCCTGAGCTTTTCGATATGGCCTGTGATTTAATGCGCGAAGAGCAGTGTAGCGCAGCATATGCCTGGCATAACGTACTAAGCGATCTGAGTCAGCAGTATCTGCAACTCGACGATCCTTATTTACAGGCGCGATACATTGATATTGAGGATTTGCTGTCCCGTACGCTGCAACATTTAACCGGCGAAAGTGCACATTTCCCCGCGTTTATTCGACCGACCATTCTGGTCGCCGATGTCGTCTATCCGTCTACCGTGCTGCAACTCGATCCGCTAACGATCAAAGGGATCTGTCTGCGAGCCGGTAGTGAAGCCTCCCATCCGGCGATTATTGCCCGCGAGATGGGCTTGTGCTGGGTATGCCAACAAGGCGAAACCCTCGATGCTATCCAGATGGGTGACGCTCTTACTCTGGACGGTGTAGCAAATCGGGTGATCCTCGCAGGCTGATACCAACAGCCCACCCTTTATCTGTAAAAGGTGGGCTATTTCACTCCCCCCGTCAGGAAATGTCTGTTTAATCGCAAAATGGGGGGCCGATCACGCGCAACGGTCGATCCTGAACTAAGGTTTTCTCATGGTAAATGCCGCCGCTTCGGCACGCCGCTAAGGAGATTAACCGATGATAACGCCTGCAATTCGCCACCCAGGCCTGCTCTCAGTTGCTATAAAACTGACGCTCGCAAGCACCTTTTTTGCTCTGGCCTCTTTTACTGCGAACGCTGAGGATTCACTTGCCGCTACGCCTTCGCCTCCTGATATTCTGCTGGGTCCGTTGTTCAATGATGTACAGACAGCAAAGCTATTTCCCGATCAGAAAACATTTGCCGATGCCGTGCCCAACAGCGATCCGCTGATGATCCTTGCCGATTATCGGATGCAGAAAAATCAGTCCGGCTTCGATTTACGTCACTTTGTGGAAGTGAATTTTACGTTGCCAAAAGCGGGTGAGAAATACGTGCCCCCGGCCGGGCAATCGCTACGCGAGCATATCAACGGACTGTGGCCGGAACTCACTCGCTCAACCACCGATGTCGAAAAATGGGACTCTCTGCTGCCACTACCAGAACCCTATGTCGTGCCGGGCGGGCGTTTTCGTGAAATTTATTACTGGGATAGCTATTTTACCATGCTGGGGCTTGCCGAGAGCGATCGCTGGGACAAGGTCTCTGATATGGTGGCCAACTTCGCTTATGAGATTGATTCGTGGGGACACATTCCTAACGGCAACCGAAGCTACTACCTGAGCCGTTCGCAGCCACCATTCTTTGCCTTTATGGTTGAACTGCTGGCGCAGCATGACGGTAACGACGCGCTGAAAAAATACCTCCCACAGATGCACAAAGAGTACAGCTACTGGATGGAAGGAGGCGAAGCACTTCAGCCCGGTCAACAGCATAAACGTGTGGTCAAACTGGCTGATGGCACCCTTTTAAACCGCTACTGGGATGACCGGGATACGCCAAGACCTGAATCCTGGGTTGAAGATATTGCCACCGCTAAAAGCAACCCGAACCGCCCTGCCACTGAAATTTATCGCGACCTGCGCTCAGCCGCCGCATCCGGCTGGGACTTTAGTTCGCGCTGGATGGATAACCCCAACCAGCTAAGTACCCTGCGCACCACCAGCATCGTGCCTGTCGATCTCAATGCGTTGTTATACAAAATGGAAAAAATGATCGCTCTCGCCAGTAAAGCCGCAGGTGACGATGCCAAAGCAGCGCAGTACGAGGGCTTTGCCAATGCCCGCCAAAAAGGGATTGAAACCTGGTTGTGGAATGACAAAGAAGGCTGGTATGCCGACTATGATCTGAAGAACCACAAAGTACGTAATCAGTTAACCGCCGCCGCGCTGTTCCCATTGTTTGTGAACGCGGCAGCAAAAGATCGCGCCGGCAAGGTCGCAGCAGCAACTCAGGCGTATCTGTTGCAACCTGGCGGACTCGCAACCACCTCGGTGAAAAGTGGTCAGCAGTGGGATGCACCCAACGGCTGGGCCCCGTTACAGTGGGTCGCCGCATCGGGATTACAGAACTATGGCCAAAATGATGTCGCCATGGATGTCACCTGGCGATTCCTCACCAATGTGCAGCACACTTACGATCGGGAGAAAAAACTGGTTGAGAAGTATGACGTGAGCAGCACAGGAACCGGCGGAGGTGGTGGCGAATACCCGCTACAGGATGGTTTCGGCTGGACTAACGGCGTAACGTTAAAAATGCTCGATCTGATATGTGCTAAAGATAAACCCTGCGACAGCGTTCCCGCAACGCGCCCCGCCCCCGCCAGTAGCACGCCTTCCGAGGCCAATAAGCAAACTCAACCAACGTCCTAATCTTCTTCTGGTGTCTTAAACGTCCTCTAAATCCGCGCCTTGTCGCGGATTTTTTGGTGCCATATATCTCCATTTCAGGTGTATCCATTGCATCTAGCCCTTATGGGGTAGCCCCTGTTTTCATCCGTGTGAAATTGATTCTGAACATGTTTTTATTCGCTGTATATGTAAATATATAGCGATTTTATAACTGTTCAGGACCAACATAATGCCACTGACAAGAAGGATGTTTGCCCAACTCGTGGCATCTGCGCTGCTGTTACGCCATTTTCCGGCTCTTGCCCAAACACCGCTTACCGTTGCTGTCGGTTCACCGCCGTTACCCGACACCATCCAGCGCGTAGTCAGTGCCGGAGCACCTGCCGATATGCTATTGCTGGCTGTCGCACCGGAAAAGCTGGTGGGATTTTCATCATTTGATTTTTCTCACCAGGCTGCAGTGCCGTTCCATCATGACATTTTGACGTTACCGAAGTTAGGAAGACTGGCAGGACGCGCCAGCACCCTGTCACTGGAGGCTTTGTTAGCGCTGAAACCCGATCTGGTGGTTGACTGCGGCAATGCTGATGAAACCTGGCTTTCTCAAGCCCGGCAGGTCAACGCGCAAACGCGCGTTCCATGGCTGCTGATTAACGGCGAGCTCCGACAAACCCCTGCGCAACTGCAAGCCGCTGGGGCCGCGCTGGGTACGGCAACACGGGCCTCAGCACAGGCCGCACTGGCCCGTCAATTTATTGATGACGCAGATGCGTTTTCGCACTCCCCCGCAGCAAAACTGCGCTTTTATGCCGCACGCGGTGCCAGAGGACTGGAAACCGGTTTGCAGGGGTCACTGCATACCGAAGCACCAGAGTTACTGGGATTACACAATGTCGCGCAAATCCCGGGACGACATGGATTGACCCAGGTATCCATGGAAAATCTGTTGAGCTGGCAGCCCGATATTATTCTGGTTCAGGATGCAGTAACAGCACAGTACCTGCGAGAAGATCCCGTCTGGCAAGGGGTCAAAGCCGTTGCTGAGCAACGTATTCTGTTTCTCAGCGGACTGCCGTTTGGCTGGCTGGACGCCCCGCCTGGCATCAACCGGTTGCTGGGATTGCGTCGTCTGCACGCGTGGCTTGACCCCCAAATTGAAACCCACTTTAAGACCGATATGCAGCGCTACGCAGAGTTGTTCTGGCACACCTCATTAAGCGATGCACAGTTTCAGAAGCTGGTGACACTCTGATGAGAATGACAACGCTGAGTGTCCTGTTGATCGCAGCCATTGCCGCGTGTGTCATCATCGCAACGGTTTCAGGTGCATACCGCCTGGATGCCCGACAGGTGATGAGCCTCATTGCTGACCATCCAGGCGTGCCGGCACAGGACAAAATCGTCTTCTGGCAGATTCGATTGCCACGCATTCTGGCTGCATTGCTGCTGGGTGCTGCTCTGGCAGGCGCAGGGACCACTTATCAGGGTATGTTCCGTAACCCACTGGTATCGCCGGATATTCTCGGCGTGGCGGCCGGGGCGGGTTTAGGGGCCTGTACAGCCATCCTGCTGGGTTTACCGATCCTGTTTATTCAACTGTATGCGTTTGTCGGTGGCCTGTTAGTGGTGGCGGGCGTGTGGCTCATCACCCAGCGGGTAAAACGCCACGATCCGGTACTCACCCTTGTACTGGTCGGCATTGCGTTGGGTACGGTGTGCGGCGCAGGAATTTCGCTCATCAAAACGCTGGCTGACCCGTATACCCAGCTACCGTCGATTACCTTCTGGCTACTCGGTGGTCTGTCAACCATCACCGCCCATGACCTGTGGTTGTCCGCACCGCTGATTGTGGCAGGTTTGGTGCCGCTGTTGCTGCTACGCTGGCGTATGAATTTGCTCACCCTCTCGGATGATGAAGCCCGTTCTCTGGGTATCAACGTCTCCCGACTGCGACTCTGGCTGATTATCTGCGCCACGCTTATCACCGCCTGTACAGTAGCGATTGCCGGAATTATTGGCTGGATTGGGCTGGTGGTGCCACACATTGGCAGACTGCTTTGCGGGAACAACCACCAACGGCTACTGCCCGTTTCAATGGGGATTGGCGCTATTTTACTGCTGCTGACAGATACCCTTGCCCGTACCCTGAGCAGCACGGAAATTCCGCTGGGGATCCTGACCGCGTTTATTGGGGGCCCCTTCTTCCTGTTACTTCTGCTCCGGGGAGGCCGACAATGACGCTGCTGGCCGTACAACATGCTTCTCTCGGTTACCATTCCCGACACCCTGTATTACGCGATGTCTCGTTTAGCGTCGCACCGGGGTCAATCTGTTGCCTGATTGGCGCCAATGGCAGCGGGAAAACCACCCTGATGCGTACCATTCTTGGCGTTCTTCCACCGCTTGCTGGCCACATTACGCTTGATGGTATCGCGGTTAATCATCTCAGCGACCGTGAACGCGCCGCCGCCATCGCCTGGGTTCCTCAGGCACATGACGGTGCGTTTGCCTTCACGGCTCTGGACATGGTGATGATGGGACTGGCCCCGCAAATGGCGGCATTTTCCGTTCCCGGTGTCAAAGAGCGCGATATCGCCCTTGAACAACTGGACGTGCTGGCGATCCCGCATCTCGCGCCCCGGCGCTGGAACACACTCAGTGGTGGTGAACGCCAACTGGTGTTGATTGCCCGTGCGCTGGCACAACGTCCACGTCTTTTACTGCTGGATGAACCGGCTTCCAGCCTCGATTTTGGTCACCAGATCCGACTGCTCGACACACTGGTCACGCTAAAAGATTCTGGCATGGCGCTGCTGATGTCGACCCACCATCCGTTGCATGCGCGCGCCATTGCCGACAGCGTGGTGCGCGTCGAGCCAGACGGTCTGGTGTCACAGGGGGGGCCTGAACACCAACTGGCTGCTGAACGTCTGGCCACGCTGTATCGGGTCACGCCCTCACAAATAGCCCATCACCTCTTTGGCTCACACGATTAAGGAATCACGATGCTCATTGACGACATTGATTTTGCTGACCTGTACCGCAAACAGTTACTTCTGGCGAAGCGAACCGAGAAAAAACCAGAGCACTGGGACAAACGCGCGGAAAAAATGGCAGAGAATTGCGCCTCATTGACCGACAGCTACCTGCTCCAGCTATTGAGCAAGATTGACCTGAAAGGTGCTGAATCACTGTTTGATATGGGTTGCGGCCCCGGAACGGTTGCGCTGGCGCTGGCCAAAAAAATGCCGATCGTTTACGGCGTAGACTACAGCCAGGGAATGCTGAGCGTTGCCGCTCGCCGTGCCGGGCAGATGGACGTGCGTCACGTACAGTGGGTGCAGCGCGCCTGGGAAGAACACTGGGACGATTTACCTCAGTGTGATATCGCCGTCGCCTCACGTTCGACGCTGGTTGCCGATATGCGCCAGGCCATGACCAAACTGAATAATCAGGCACGGTTACGGGTTTACACCACCCATCTCGTCAGTTCCTCATTTGTATCACCCACTATTCAGCGCGCGTTGGGGCGCGAGGTGATTGAGCTTCCCAACTATATCTATGCACTGAATGTTTTGTATCAGATGGGCATTCATGCACATGTTGATTTTATCCGTGGACCAAACTGTCAGCAGGACAACAGCACCTGGACACGTTTTCTGGAGAACGTGCGCTGGAGCATGGGGGAACTGAGCACCGACGAAATTGAGCGTCTGGAGCACTGGTACCATCAGCAGGACCCTCGCTCCATCGCGCCCGCCAGTCGCGACTGGGCGCTTATCTGGTGGGACAGCGTACCGCGGGAGGCGCTGCAATGATCTACTTCTCACAGGCGCAAGTCGATGCGCTGCTGCTGGAGGATATTCAGGGCGGTGATTTAACTACCCGCGCGTTGGGTATCGGCGCACAGCCAGGAAGTATGGGGTTTTATCACCGCCAGGGCGGGTGCGTGAGCGGAACCGCTATTGCCAGACAAATGCTGACATCACTGGGTTTGACCGTTACCGACCTTGTGGCAGATGGCGAACGGGCGAACACCGGGCAGTTACTTCTACGCGCACACGGTAACGCAGCGGCACTACACCAGGGCTGGAAAGCGGTACAGAACGTGCTGGAGTGGAGTTGCGGTGTCTCACGCTATCTCGACAATATGCTGAACATCCTACGTCAGCGCTATCCTGATGGCCAGATTGCCTGCACCCGCAAAACTATCCCTGGCACCCGTATGCTGGCGACCCAGGCGATCCTTGCTGCCGGGGGCATTATCCACCGGGGCGGGTGCGCCGAAACCGTTCTGCTGTTTGCGAATCATCGCCGCTTTCTTGCCGATCCGAACGACTGGGCCGCGGCAGTCGCGCAGCTACGCGCCCATGCGCCAGAAAAAAAGATTGTGGTCGAAGCAGATACCCCCGATGAGGCACAGGCCGCGCTGCATGCTGCGCCTGATGTGCTGCAACTCGATAAGTTTACCCCTGAGCAGGCAGCAGACATCGCTCGCCTGGCACCTTCTCTGGCCCCCCATTGCACGCTGGCGCTGACTGGCGGCATTACCCTCGCCTCGCTGGCGAGTTATCTCGACTGTGGCATCAGGCTCTTTATCACCTCCGCGCCTTACTACGCCCCACCGGCGGATATCAAAGTTAGCCTGAGCCCGGATGCACGTGGCATATAACATTTATAAATGGACTATAAATAATGAATTTCAACAAAAGTTGTCTTTACACAGCCCTGTCGTTTGCTTTCGCGCAAGGTGCTTTTGCTGGGCAGGAAAGCGAAACCATGACCGTCTGGTCTAGTCCGGCCTCCGCCGCAACCACTACGGTTCTCGGCCAGGAAACGATGCAGCAACTGGATAAACAAAACGTGGCGCAGGCGCTCAGTGTCGTTCCCGGCGTCGTGCTGAAGAAATCCGGTAACCGTAATGAGCAACAAGTGAAGGTACGCGGTTTTGACAGCCGTCAGGTCCCGGTCTTTTTCGACGGTGTTCCGGTGTACATCCCCTACGATGGCAACCTTGATTTAGGTCGTTTTCTGACATCCGATATCGCTTCTGTCGAAGTCTCTAAAGGCTACTCATCCTTACTACAGGGGCCGAACCAGATGGGTGGCGCTATCAACATCACCACCAAAAGGCCCACCAAACCGATTGAAGGCTCTATAGGGTATCGTCAGGGCTGGAGCCGTAGCAAAGACAATGCCCATGATATGCACGCTTCGTTCGGTGCCAGCAACGATCTCGGATATATCCAGCTCAGTGGTAGCCAGCTAAAACAGGATTTCCTCGGATTACCTCATGGTGTTGATAACCCGGTAGCGGGCAGCAATGGCAAGATTACCAACTCGTCAGCCGATGATAAACGCGGCATCGTGAAGCTGGGATTCACGCCACACGGCGATGATGAGTATGTTCTGACCTACATTAATCAGGACGGCGAAAAAGATAACCCGCCCTATGCCGGGACCAGCAGCCAGAAATCACGTTATTGGCAATGGCCACAGTATGATAAAGAAAGTTATTACTATCAGGGCACCACGCATTTGGGCGATCGCTTTACATTGAAAAGCCGCCTGTATCGCGACACCTTTGAAAATACACTGATGATGTACAATTCCCTTGCCGATCTGAAAAATAAGAAAGGCAGCTACAGCCATTATTCTGACTACAGCGACGGCGCAGGTTTGCAGCTTTCCGCAGATATGCGGGAAAACGATATGCTCTCTTTCGCCGTGAACTGGAAAGACGATGTTCATCGCGAAAAAGGGGCTCC
The DNA here is from genome assembly GCF_046555775.1 of Citrobacter sp. U14242. Classification (NCBI taxonomy): domain Bacteria; kingdom Pseudomonadati; phylum Pseudomonadota; class Gammaproteobacteria; order Enterobacterales; family Enterobacteriaceae; genus Citrobacter; species Citrobacter sp. U14242. The sequence continues at coordinate 229,398 of NZ_JBKGLW010000009.1, read as the reverse complement.
GAATGCATCTTATGACCGCTACGAAGATCGCACCTGGTCTGTCGCCAGTGAATATCAATGGGCGGCTGCGGATAATGTCGATGTGGTGGCGGGTATCAGCTACGACTGGCGTGACAGCGTAGAGGGGATGAAGCACGAGAAAAACGGCAGCGTTACCCATTATGATGACAACAACCAGTCTGCCTTTAACTGGCAGGTAATGACCAAATACCACTTTGAAAATTCTGACACGTTAGCGCTCTCCTACTCTGACAGAACGCGCTTCCCCACACTGAAAGAACGCTACACCACGTCAAAACCGGCTTATAACCAGGTAGCACTGGTCAACCCGCAGCTAAAACCGGAACGCGCCCGTAGCGTCGATCTCACATGGAACGGTTCGTTCACCCAGAACTGGGGATTCGAGGCCAGCGTGTATTACAACCGCATTACTGATGCGATTCTGTCCCACAATATTGATGCCGACACGATTCAGAACCAAAACAGTGGTCGGGTGGATTACACCGGCCTGGATGCAGGCGTCAAAGGTAAGGTCTTTGACATGCTGGATGTGGGGCTGAGCTACGGTCTTATCCATGCTGACGTTAAACGCAGCGACATCGGTAAAATTACCGATCTGCCAACGCAAACACTAACCGCCTGGATGACGCTGAAACCGTGGGATCCACTCAGCATTACGCTGTCCGAAGAAGCCCGCTCTTCAAGCTATAGCAATTCTGATGGTTCACAAAAAGCGGCCGGATTCGCTATTACCCACCTGCGGGCAGATTACACCATCGGGCATGGCTTTAGCGTTAACGCGTCGGTCAACAACCTGTTTGATACACAGTACGTCTACAGCGAAGGGTTTATCGAAGAAGGTCGAAATTACTGGGCCGGGGTTGAGTATACGTTCTGACGTATCGCCATTCAGAGAAGTAAACGGCCCCCGCAGGGGCCGTTCTGTTAATCTCGTCGTACCAGTCGGAAAACACCCAGTACCACAATCGCGCCGACCACGGCCACCAGGAAGCTGTGGAGATTAAACCCACTGACATCGCCGCCGATACCAAACATCGTTGCCAGCCACCCACCGACCACAGCACCGACAATACCGAGAATGCAGGTCAGGATAAACCCGCCGCCATCACGCCCCGGCATAATCAGCTTGGCGATAACCCCCGCAATCAGACCAAAAATAATCCAGGCAATAATTCCCATTTTCAGGCCCTCTTTCCAGTGAACGCACGCGCAAGACACTCCTGCGCCAGCACGTTAAGTATAGGCAAGCCATCGCTACCTGCTGTTTGCACTCAGACTTAATTCATTGGCTTTGGTAAAAAATTTCATCCATTTGTATTAAGTTCCGTCTCGCGATGCCGATAACCCAACGATAAGCCAGGTATCCAGGAGTCATTAGGTGTGAGTAACTACAATGAGCAGTTCCTGAAGCAAAACCCGCTCGCAGTATTAGGGGTACTCCGGGACTTAAATTCACAGCAGGTTCCGCTGCGTATCTCCTGGTCAGGAGGTCAGTTCATTAGCAAAATTCTTGCTGTCAGCCCGGACGAATTGATCATGGATTTTGGCAGTCAGGAATATGAAAACCAGGCCGTGCAACGCGCCAGCCAGATCTCAATTATCGCCGAAACTCAGGGTGCCAAGGTGGAGTTTACCCTCCCCCAACTGATAAAAGGCGAGTATCAACGATTGCCCGCTTTTGTCTCATCGTTGCCACCTTCGCTGTGGTTCGTTCAGCGCCGGGAATACTTCCGCATCGGTGCACCGTTACACCCGCCCTATCACTGCAAGGCGAAAATGCCGGACAACAGTATCCTGCATTTTCGCTTATTCGATTTGTCTCTTGGCGGCATGGGGGCGCTATTAGAAGGGGCTACACCGGAGGGGCTGGTCGAAGGTATGCGCTTCTCGCAGGTTGAACTGAATATGGAACAATGGGGCGTGTACCACGTTGATGCCCAGCTCATCTCGATTACCGAGCGAAAAGTGATCGACGGGAAAAATGAAACCATCACCACTCCCCGCCTGAGCTTTCGTTTTCTCAACGTCGGCCCGGCGGTGGAGCGGAATTTACAGCGGATTATTTTTTCACTTGAGCGCGAGGCTCGGGAAAAATCGAATAAAGTGCGCGAGTAATATCACGCGCGTTACATCGCATCCAGCGCTCGCTGAAGCTTCCAGATATAACGTGGAGCCTGCGGCGCAGGATGGTTATCGACAACATGCTCGAAAAACTCATCCGCACTCAGATTGTTGATTTTACTGATGGCTTTTTTCCTGTCAGAGGAGAATGTCCGCAGCAGCGCCCCGGCACCGTTCGCGTATGACACCACCAGCGCATATTGCATCACCTGTGGGTCTTCAATTCCCGCCAGCGGGCCAGTTTCAAGAATGCTCAGATACGCCGCCCCCATGGAGATATTGCGCTCTGGATTTTTCAGCTCACTGGTCGATGGCTCTCCGCTCCATCCCATGCGACGATAAACATCCCGCCCGGAGGTGGAGGCTTTAAGCTGCATCAGACCGATGGCATTAGATTTACTGACTGCATTGGGGTTACCCCCTGATTCAATAGCGATAATCGCCGTAATCAATTGCGGGCTCACTCCCCAGGCAGCACCGGCTTTTTCACTGATAGGCATCCATTGCATCGCGCGTTTAACCGGAACTTCTGCATTCCATGGCGGATTTTTGTAATCCTGTTTTGAACTACAGCCCGCAAGTATTACAACCAAAAAAGCAAACCATCTCAATTTCACGTCATCTATCCTTATAGCCGGAACCTGTCGCTGAGGTGACAACGACATACCTACGCGGCATGATATACATTTGGTTTTGGTTGTAGCAAGGAAATGCCATGTCCCGGTTTCACTTAATTGCCCCGTCGGGCTACTGTATCAACCAGCAGGCAGCATTACGTGGGCTTGCCCGTCTTACTGAGGGCGGTCATCAGGTCGATAACACTGCCGTCATTGCCCGCCGCTGTCAGCGTTTTGCCGGTACCGAAGCAGAGCGCCTGGCGGATGTGAATTCACTCGTTGAGCTAAAAACGCCTGATACTATTGTGATGGCGGTGCGCGGCGGCTACGGTGCGAGCCGTTTGCTGGCGGATATTGACTGGCAGGGGCTGGCCGTTCGTCAGCAGCAGGACCCACTCTTGCTATGTGGTCACAGCGATTTTACGGCCATTCAGTGTGGGCTGCTGGCGAAGAGTCATGTCATCTCGTTTAGTGGCCCGATGCTGGCAGCTAACTTCGGTGCCGAGGAAATGAACGCATTTACCGAGCACCATTTTTGGCAGGCTTTGCGCAATGCCGAATTTACCCTCGACTGGCAAGGCCATGGCCCGGATTGCGCTACCGAAGGCACGCTGTGGGGAGGAAATCTGGCAATGCTCATTTCGCTGATGGGAACGCCGTGGATGCCCGCCATTGAAAACGGCATTCTGGTGCTGGAAGACATCAACGAACACCCGTTTCGCATTGAGCGCATGCTGCTACAACTTTATAATGCCGGGATACTCGCCCGCCAGAACGCCATCATTCTCGGCAGTTTTAGCGGCAGTGCGCCAAATGATTATGATGCCGGTTACAGTCTTGATTCAGTCTGTGAGTTTTTGCGTGCCAAATTATCCGTTCCACTGTTAAGCGGCCTCGATTTTGGCCATGAACAACGCACCGTCACCTTACCTTTAGGAGCTAAAGCCGTGCTGAAAAATGATAAAAACGGCAGTCAACTCACAATCTCCGGACATCCGGTTCTTAAATCGTAAAAAAAGCCGTCCTCAGGGCTAAGTAAAACGCTGTTTCTGTCGTTATTATGTTAGGGTTTATTAATACGAAACAGCGTAATTCAGGAGTAACCGAACGTTGGATGCCGCAGCAATCATTAGCCTTTTTATTTTGGGTTCCGTTCTCGTCACCTGCAGTATCTTGCTTAGTTCATTCTCATCACGTCTTGGTATCCCGATTCTGGTGATTTTCCTCGCTATTGGCATGTTAGCGGGCGTGGACGGTGTTGGCGGCATTCCTTTTGATAACTACCCTTTTGCCTACATGGTGAGTAACCTGGCTTTGGCCGTGATCCTGCTTGACGGCGGGATGCGGACTCAGGCCAGCTCCTTTCGTGTTGCGCTAGGCCCGGCATTATCGCTGGCGACCGTGGGCGTGCTGATTACCTCTGGTTTAACCGGCATGATGGCGGCATGGCTGTTTCATCTGGATCTCATCGAAGGGCTGCTGATTGGCGCGATTGTCGGCTCAACCGATGCCGCAGCGGTATTTTCCCTGCTCGGCGGTAAAGGACTTAACGAACGTGTAGGCTCGACGCTGGAAATTGAGTCAGGTAGTAATGACCCAATGGCCGTATTTCTGACTATTACGCTTATCGAAATGATCCAGAACCACGAGACCGGTTTAAGCTGGATGTTCGCCGTGCATATTATCCAGCAGTTTGGCTTAGGCATCGCTATCGGTCTCGGCGGCGGATACCTGCTCCAGCAGATGATTAATCGTATTTCACTGCCTGCCGGTCTGTATCCGCTGCTGGCCTTAAGCGGCGGGATCCTGATTTTTGCCCTGACTACCGCGCTTGAAGGCAGCGGTATTCTGGCGGTTTATCTGTGTGGTTTCCTGCTGGGAAATCGCCCGATCCGCAACCGATTCGGTATTCTGCAAAACTTTGACGGACTGGCCTGGCTGGCACAAATTGCCATGTTCCTGGTGCTGGGATTGCTGGTGACGCCGTCCGACCTGTTGCCGATCGCGATTCCGGCGCTGATTTTGTCCGCCTGGATGATTTTCTTCGCGCGTCCGTTGTCGGTGTTCGCCGGATTGCTGCCATTTCGTGGTTTCAATCTGCGCGAGCGCATTTTCATTAGCTGGGTTGGTTTGCGCGGTGCGGTACCCATCATCCTTGCCGTCTTCCCGATGATGGCGGGTCTGGAAAATGCGCGTTTGTTCTTTAACGTCGCATTCTTTGTGGTACTGATCTCGTTGCTGTTCCAGGGAACGTCGCTGTCGTGGGCCGCCAAAAAAGCCAAAGTCGTGGTCCCCCCTGTTGGCTGGCCAGTCTCTCGTATTGGTCTCGATATTCACCCGGATAATCCCTGGGAGCAGTTTGTTTATCAACTGAGCGCGGATAAGTGGTGTGTGGGTGCCGCACTGCGTGACCTGCATATGCCAGAGGAAACACGTATTGCCGCACTGTTTCGTGACAACGTGCTGTTTCACCCATCAGGCAGTACCCGCCTGCGTGAAGGCGATGTGCTGTGCGTCATTGGTCGCGAACGCGACCTGCCCGCCTTAGGCAAGCTGTTCAGCCAGTCACCGCCGGTGTCGTTAGACCAGCGTTTCTTTGGTGATTTTATTCTCGAAGCCAGCGCGAAATATGCCGATGTGGCACTGATTTATGGCCTGGAGGATGGCACCGGGTATCGCGATAAGCAGCAAACGCTGGGTGAAATTGTTCAGCAACTGTTGGGTGCTGCGCCGGTCGTCGGTGACCAGGTGGAATTTGCCGGTATGATCTGGACGGTAGCCGAAAAAGAAGACAATGCCGTGCTGAAAGTGGGTGTCCGCGTGGCAGAAGATGAGGATGAATAACGCAGATGTTTTTTGCCGGGTGGCGGCTACGCCTTACCCGGCCTACAAAAGTTACACCGTCACTACCGGCACGCGCAGCGCCAGCGAGCACATTAACTCGTACCCCACCGTACCGGCCGCGGTAGCGACATCATCAATTTTTATCTCTTTGCCCCACAGCTCCACCGGCGTACCGATGCCTGCCTGCGGACACGGCGTCAGATCCACCGCCAGCATATCCATTGACACCGTGCCAACCGTCCCGGTGCGGACACCGTCCACCAGCACCGGCGTACCGCTTGGCGCATGACGCGGATAACCATCGGCATAGCCTGTCGCCACTATGCCGATGCGTTGTTCGCCGCTGGCGGTGTAACGGCCACCGTAACCAACCCGGTCGCCTGCTTTCAGCGTTTGCACACCGATAATCTCACTGCTCAGCGTCATCACTGGCTTAAGTCCGGTATTGGCAATATCCCGCCATTGTCCCGATGGCGACGCGCCGTACAGAATAATGCCCGGACGAACCCAGTCATAATGCGCTTGTGGGTGCCACAGCGTCGCAGCCGAATTCGACAGCGAACGTCTACACTCCAGCCCTTCCGTTGCCTGGGCAATACGCGCCATCGCGTCCCTGATGCCATCCGGATGTTCAGCATCAGCAAAATGCGACATCAGCGTCATTTCACCCACGTTAGGCATTGCCCGTAACAGTTGCCAGACGGTCGCCACTCGCTCGGGTAAGAAACCCAGCCGGTTCATGCCGCTATTCACCTTCAGGTAAATATCCAGCGGTGCGTTCAGGCGGGCATTTTGCAATGCTTTGAGCTGCCAGTTACTGTGGACACAGGTCGTCAGACGATATGTGTCATAGATCGTCAGGTCTTCGGCATGGAAAAAACCCTCCAGCATTAAAATGGGTCCTTTCCATCCCCGCTCCCGCAGGGTAATCGCCTCCTCGAGATTGAGCATAGCGAAACCATCGGTCGTTCCCAGTGCATTCCAGACACGTTCTATACCGTGTCCGTAGGCATTGGCCTTTACGACCGACCAGACACGGGAGTCCGGTGCAGCCTGACGCGTAATAGTCAGGTTTTGTTTCAACGCCTGCAGGTCAATGCTGGCCAGTATCGGGCGGGTCATCTCGCGTCCTTATTAGTTATGTGCGCCGTGTAAATGCCGCGGGCGAGACGGGGTAAATCCCGGACTGTAACGCGCCACGCTCAGATCGTCATAAGGTATGGCTGGCGTGCGACCAGAGAGAATATCGCTCAGCAACTGACCAGATCCACAGGCCATCGTCCAACCCAATGTGCCATGACCCGTATTGAGCAGCAGATTCTTAAAGCGGGTACGCCCCACCACTGGCGTTCCGTCTGGCGTCATCGGACGCAGCCCGGTCCAGAATGTTGCTTGTTCAACATGACCGCCGCGCGGAAAGAGATCGCGCACCACCATCTCCAGCGTTTCACGACGTGGTTGTAGTAGCTCAGTATTAAAACCGACAATCTCTGCCATACCGCCAACACGGATACGCTCATCAAAACGGGTAATGGCGATTTTGTAGGTTTCATCAAGAATAGTGGAAACCGGCGCACCATCATCTTCTGCCACCGGAATGGTTAATGAGTAGCCTTTGAGCGGATATACCGGAATATCAACGATCCCTTTGAGCATCGCCGTGGAGTACGAACCAAAGGCCATAACATAGGCATCGGCTTTGATCACTTCATCGCCACACTGGACACCATAGATTTGTTCGCCTTCGCTGAGTAGCTTATCGACGGGGGTATTAAAACGGAATTTTACACCCGCCTGCTCGGCCATTTGCGCCAGGCGCTGGGTAAACAGCTGACAGTCACCGGTTTCGTCATTCGGTAAACGCAGACCGCCGGTCAGCTTGTGCGCGACCTCTGCCAGCGCCGGTTCGACTTCCGCCAGACGGCTTGCTTCCAACAGCTGATAGGGTACGCCAGCATCTTCGAGCACGGCGATATCACGGGTAGCGTTCTCATATTGTTGAGCGGTTCTAAACAGCTGTAACGTACCGCCCTGACGACCTTCGTACTCAATACCGGTAGAGGCACGCAGCGCTTTCAGGCAATCACGGCTGTATTCCGCCAGGCGCACCATCCGGCCCTTGTTTTCCATGTAGTGGCTGGTGTCGCAGTTGCGTAGCATTTGCCACATCCATTTCAACTGGAACTGCGTCCCGTCGAGGCGCACGGCCAACGGAGCATGACGCTGAAACATCCATTTTATTGCTTTTAGCGGTACGCCTGGTGCCGCCCACGGCGCGGCATAACCAGGAGAGATTTGCCCGGCGTTCGCCGCACTGGTTTCCAGTGCCGGACCCGGCTCACGATCGATGACGGTGACATCGTGTCCAGCCTGACTTAAATACCAGGCGCTGGTCACGCCAACGACGCCACTTCCCAGTATGACAACTCGCATAGCCACTCCGTTAACAGTAAAAGAACAATCTTCTAATTACATCTTGATAACTCAGTTGAAAATATTATTCAACATATGGCTTTTTTATGGTGATGTATCTCACACATAGCAGTGATTGCAGGGAAGTCTCTGCTTTGGCATCTCCTGCTGCGCGTTATTTTTATCCAGCATAAAATTTTGTTGACCGGGCGTTTTTCGACTCTTAGCTGATGTGAAATCGCAAAGAAAAAATTTCTCCTGCAGCACGCTTTTTAACACCATGATCTATGCTTGAAATGAGGTACTCCAGACAGAGAGTGCCGCCAACAATGAGGGTGCGCGAATGGCTACGATTGATTCCATGAACAAGGACAGCACACGGTTAAGCGATGGACCCGACTGGACGTTTGATCTGCTGGATGTCTATCTGGCAGAGATAGACCGCGTGGCGAAACTCTACAGGCTGGATACCTACCCGCACCAAATCGAGGTGATCACTTCTGAGCAAATGATGGACGCCTACTCCAGCGTCGGGATGCCAATCAACTATCCGCACTGGTCGTTTGGTAAAAAGTTTATTGAAACCGAACGCTTGTACAAGCATGGTCAGCAAGGACTGGCCTATGAGATTGTTATTAACTCCAACCCGTGTATCGCGTACCTGATGGAAGAGAACACCATCACCATGCAGGCACTGGTCATGGCGCATGCCTGCTATGGACATAACTCTTTCTTCAAGAATAACTACCTGTTCCGCAGCTGGACGGATGCCAGCTCCATCGTCGATTACCTGATCTTTGCGCGAAACTACATTACCCAGTGTGAAGAGCGTTACGGTGTTGATGAAGTTGAGAAACTCCTCGACTCCTGCCATGCGCTGATGAATTACGGCGTTGACCGCTATAAACGCCCGCAAAAGATCTCACTACAGGAAGAGAAAGCCCGGCAGAAAAGTCGTGAAGAGTATCTGCAAAGTCAGGTGAATATGCTGTGGCGTACGTTGCCGAAGAAAGAGGAAGAGAAGACGATCTCTGCCACGCGTCGTTATCCTTCTGAGCCGCAGGAAAACCTGCTGTATTTTATGGAGAAAAACGCCCCACTGCTGGAGTCCTGGCAACGAGAGGTCCTGCGCATTGTACGTAAGGTGAGCCAGTATTTTTATCCGCAGAAACAGACTCAGGTTATGAACGAGGGATGGGCAACCTTCTGGCACTACACCATCCTCAATCACCTTTATGATGAAGGCAAAGTCACCGAGCGCTTCATGCTGGAGTTTCTGCATAGCCATACCAACGTGGTATTCCAGCCACCGTATAACAGTCCATGGTATAGCGGGATAAACCCTTATGCGCTGGGCTTTGCTATGTTCCAGGATATCAAACGTATTTGTCAGTCGCCCACCGAGGAGGACAAATATTGGTTCCCAAATATTGCGGGTTCCGACTGGCTGGAAACCCTGCATTTCGCAATGCGTGATTTTAAAGATGAGAGCTTTATCAGCCAGTTCCTGTCACCAAAAGTGATGCGCGATTTCCGCCTGTTCACAGTGCTGGATGATGATCGCCATAATTACCTGGAAATTTCAGCGATTCACAATGAGGAGGGGTATCGCGAGATCCGTAACAGGCTGTCATCGCAATATAACCTGAGCAACCTGGAGCCGAATATTCAAATCTGGAATGTCGATCTGCGCGGCGACCGTTCACTGACCTTGCGTTACATCCCACATAACCGCGCGCCGTTGGATAAAGGACGCAAAGACGTGTTGAAGCATGTTCATCGGCTGTGGGGATTTGATGTGATGCTGGAGCAGCAAAATGAAGATGGCAGCGTTGAGCTGCTGGAGCGTTGCCCGCCAAGGATAAACGGCCTGTAAAGCTTATTGCCGGAGGCGGTGTAAACACCTTATCCGGCCTACGACACAGACGCATTGTAGGCCGGATAAGACGCGCTGGCGTTACCATCCGGCATTGAGCGATTAGCGTCCCTGAATAGCTAAATCGCCCGGTAAATTCTTCTGCATACGGTGCCAAATCTCACCACTGTCGTGACCATAGCGGCGCACCGTTTCATAGACCAAATCATGAGCGCCCTGTTCACACAGCTCTGACAGCTTACGGTAGAAATTCAACGCCAGGCCGCGCGCTTCCGGATTGGCGAAATAATGACGACCAATACGCGTATAAAGTCCTTTCATACCGTTGAGGATCAAACCGTAAATCGGATTGCCCGACGCAAATGCCAGACCGCGGAAAATGTTGTAGTCCAGATCGGCAAACGCGTCAGCATGGTCAGCAACCTGATTCGCCGTGGCCAAAACGTCCTGGGCTTTATCAGGATGTTGGCGGAATGCAGTGCGAATAAAGATCGTCGAGATGTTGGTACGCACAGACAGCAGATTATCAATCAACTGCGGAACGCTTTCGTGATCGAGACGCGCCAACGTTTCCAGGATATTCAGTCCGGAGGTTTCCCAGAAGTTATTCACTTTCGTCGGTTTGCCGTGTTGAATGGTCAACCAGCCGTCCCGCGCCAGACGCTGCAATACTTCGCGTAACGTGGTACGTGTTACTCCAATAAGTTCGGAGAGTTCACGTTCAGCGGGCAAAATAGTGCCGGGTGGGAAGCGGTTATTCCAGATACTCTCAATGATGTACTCTTCCGCGAACCCAGCAGGGCTTTGCGCCTTAATGACCATAGCGATAATTCCATTACACAGCAAAACATAGTTACACACATCATACCAGACGGGTTTCTTAGCTGATAGCTGACGTAACGAAGAAAAAGTGGATCAAGGCTTCATTTTCCAGATAAGGCGGATACGCAGTCGGTACGATAAGCCACGTGAAGAGCTTGCCTGCGTTCCCTCGTGCCGCTAAGCTTTGCGGTCAAACATAAAAACATGATTTCATTTTTACAGGTAAGGGAAACTGCCATGGAGCTATCATGGGGCCGCGCTATGTGGCGCAATTTTTTAGGCCAGTCGCCGGACTGGTATAAACTTGCACTGCTCGTCTTCTTAATCATTAACCCGCTTATTTTTTTCATCAATCCCTTTATCGCGGGTTGGTTGCTGGTGGCCGAATTCATTTTTACGCTGGCAATGGCGCTTAAGTGTTATCCACTGTTGCCGGGCGGGCTGTTAGCCATCGAAGCTGTCGTCATCGGCATGACCAGCGCCACTCATGTTCGTGAAGAAGTTGCTGCCAACCTTGAAGTGCTCTTGCTGCTGATGTTTATGGTGGCGGGCATCTACTTTATGAAGCAACTGCTGCTGTTTATTTTTACCCGACTGCTGCTCAGTATTCGCTCCAAGATGCTGCTGTCGCTGGCCTTTTGTGTGGCCGCTGCCTTCCTTTCTGCGTTCCTCGACGCATTGACCGTGGTCGCGGTAGTGATAAGCGTAGCGGTTGGTTTTTACGGTATCTACCATCGCGTCGCCTCTTCCCGTGGGGAAGATAATAATATGCTGGATGACAGCCATATCGACCAGCACAACAAAGCTGTACTGGAACAGTTCCGCGGTTTTCTGCGTAGCCTGATGATGCACGCGGGAGTCGGCACAGCGTTAGGCGGCGTGATGACCATGGTTGGCGAACCGCAGAACCTGATTATCGCCAAAGCGGCTGGCTGGCATTTTGGTGATTTTTTCCTGCGCATGTCGCCGGTCACTGTCCCGGTGTTGATTTGCGGTCTGCTCACCTGCCTGCTGGTTGAAAAGTTACGTTGGTTTGGCTACGGTGAAACATTGCCGGAGGCTGTCCGTGGCGTTTTGCAACAGTTTGACGATGAAAGCCGTCAACAACGTACCCGCCAGGATAAAATCAAGCTGATCATTCAATCGGTTATCGGCGTATGGTTGGTCGTTGCCCTCGCGCTGCATCTGGCAGAAGTCGGACTCATTGGCCTGTCAGTGATTATTCTGGCCACGTCGTTAACCGGTGTCACTGACGAACACGCTATTGGTAAAGCGTTCACCGAGTCGCTACCGTTCACCGCGCTGCTGACCGTGTTTTTCTCCGTGGTGGCGGTAATTATCGATCAGCAGCTTTTTGCGCCGATCATTCAGTTTGTTTTGCAGTCTTCTGAACATGCACAGCTAACCCTGTTTTATCTTTTCAACGGCCTGCTGTCGTCAATTTCAGACAACGTCTTTGTTGGCACAATTTACATCAACGAAGCGAAAGCGGCGCTGGAGCACGGGACGATTAGCCTGAATCAATATGAACTGTTAGCGGTGGCGATTAATACCGGAACCAACCTGCCTTCCGTGGCTACGCCAAATGGTCAGGCGGCATTCTTGTTCCTGCTTACCTCCGCACTGGCACCACTGATTCGCCTCTCCTACGGTCGTATGGTGTGGATGGCATTGCCGTATACGATCGTCCTGACGCTGGTGGGTCTGTTGTGCGTAGAGTTCACGCTGGTCCCAGTGACCGAATGGATGACGCAAACAGGCTGGTTAGCTACACTTTCATAACAATAAACCGGGTAAATCACTGCCCGGTTTGACTTTTTGCATGATAATTATCCGATTACACAATATTTCAATTGCCGCTAGTGGCGCATAAATTGAATTGGTTTAAACTGCGGTCTCTACGCATGTTGCAGGGAAATTATTATGTTGCGATTTTTAAACCAGTGCTCCCGTGGTCGTGGAGCATGGTTACTGTTGGCGCTAACCGCCCTGGCGCTGGAACTCGTCGCGTTATGGTTCCAGCACGTTATGCTGCTTAAACCTTGCGTGTTGTGTATTTACGAACGTAGTGCGTTATTCGGCGTGATGGCTGCAGGCCTGGTGGGTGCTATTGCGCCAAAAACACCGTTGCGCTATGTGGCGATGATTATCTGGATTTACAGCGCCTGGCGCGGGCTTCAGTTAGCGTATGAACACACGATGATTCAGCTTCACCCGTCACCGTTCATGACCTGTGATTTTGCCGCACGCTTCCCGAGTTGGTTACCGCTGGATAAATGGCTGCCGCAGGTATTTATGGCATCCGGTGACTGCGCTGAGCGTCAGTGGTCATTTTTAACCCTGGAGATGCCGCAGTGGCTGTTGGGGATTTTTGCCGCATATCTGGTCGTTGCCGTGTTGGTACTGATTGCCCAGCCCTTTAAACCGAAAAAACGTGACCTCTTCGGTCGTTAACAGAACGCTCCTTCGGGAGCGTTTTTTTTACCTTAAATTCATTGCCTGCCGGCATCTATAAGATGTACATTAAATACATCTTATAGATGCCACATAAAGGAGATGTCTTATGTCCCATTTACGCATCCCGGCAAACTGGAAAGTTAAACGCTCTACGCCCTTCTTTACGAAAGACAATGTCCCGGCAGCTCTGCTTTCGCACCATAACACCGCTGCGGGCGTTTTTGGACAACTCTGCGTAATGGAAGGTACGGTAACGTATTACGGCTTTGCCAATGAAGACGCGAAAGAACCTGAAGTGAAAGTGGTGATTAATGCCGGTCAGTTTGCGACCAGCCCACCACAGTACTGGCATCGCGTGGAATTAAGCGACGACGCGCAGTTCAACATTAATTTCTGGGTTGAGGATGACAACCACGGAGATGAGATGTACCAGGCGAAAAAGTCTTAATCCTTAACGCCTGTTAATCGATGGGCGGCTCAGTCCGCCCATGAAGGTTTGTTCAATATATGGTCCTGCCAGTCATGCACTTCTGATTCCTTCACCGCAATATGACGAACTGAAATACGCTCACCGTGCATCGCGGCTTTAGAGCCGGTCAGCAGCGGGTGCCAGTCCGGCAGACCTTTCCCTTCCGCCAGCAAACGATACGCACAGGTCATCGGCAACCACTCAAAAGTGGGCAGATTATCACGCGTCAGCTTGATGCAGTCAGGCTCATACTCGAATCGACGCTCGTAGTTACGGCACTGGCAGGTTTTGATATTGAGCTGCTTACAGGCAACATTGGTGAAGTAAATTTCATCGGTGTCTTCATCCATCAACTTGTGCAGGCAGCATTGTCCGCAGCCGTCGCACAACGACTCCCATTCGGCGTCGGTCATTTCATCAAGGGTTTTACTTTGCCAAAAAGGTAATTCGCTCATCGGGATGTCCACATCAAAAATCAGGTTGCACCTTATAACCAGTCTGGCACGATGATGCAAGTTTTGCCGCCCGAAAAGGCGGCAAGAAGAGATTACAGCACTCTTGTCGTGAGCGTTTGACCATGGAAACTGATAGCCAGCTCATCACCGCTGTGTAACGGCCCAACGCCTGCTGGCGTCCCAGTCAGCACCACATCACCGGCCCTAAGCGTGAAGAATCGGCTCATGTAAGCAATCAATGGAACAATATGATGGATCATATCCGCCGTAGTGCCCTGCTGGCGCACTTCGCCGTTCACCGTTAATCCGAGCTGGGTATCCTGCGGATCACCGTTAAATTCCGCTACCGGAATAAACCCCGACAGCGGGCAAGAGTTGTCAAATCCCTTCGCTTTCTCCCACGGCTGCCCCGCTTTTTTCATTTTGCCCTGGATATCACGCAGGGTCAGGTCCAGCGCCACACCATAGCCAGCGATGGCTTTGCGCAAATGCTCTTCTGTCGCCTGGCGCAGGTTTGCACCGATCAGCACGGCCAGTTCAACTTCGTGATGAACGGAACCCATATCCGCCGGAATGACCAGCGGTTGGCGCAGGTCGCACAGCGCCGTTTCCGGTTTGATAAACAGCACCGGTTCATCCGGCGTTGCGCTACCCATCTCTTTAATATGGTTTGCATAATTGCTACCTACGCAAACCACTTTGCTCACCGGGTAATCCAGCAGAGCACCATGCCAGTTATGATGTTGATACATTACTTTCCCCTAACGTAGTCATAGATTTCAGGTACTGCATCGATGAGACATGCTGCTGCCGGATGCAGTTTAACGTTTAGCGTCTGGTGTATTTTGTTTTACTGCCGATAAATGCTGTTTGAGTAAATCTTCAGGTGGCGGTGGTATTTGTAAATAATAGCCCTGCTCGGTGAGTGCCTGTTTTACTTTTTCAAGATCGGCATTAACCAGTTTTTTACGACCATCAAGCGGTAAAATCATTGCCAGTTTTGGCTGACCAAATCCTTTCATCAGTTCTTCAGGAACACGCGAGAAATCGTCTTTTTTTTCGACATATAAATAGGTCTGGTCACGTTTGCTGCTTCGGTAGATCACACAAAACATATCTTTTACTCTGAATTCACGGAATGGTGGCTTGCCTCAATATAATACTGACTATAACATGCCTTATAGTCTTCGGAATATCACCCCGCACTGGGGATGATAAATAGCAAATTGAGTAAGGCCAGGATGTCAAACACGCCAATCGAGCTTAAAGGCAGTAGCTTCACCTTATCAGTGGTTCACTTACATGAAGCAGAACCCAAGGTTATTCGTCAGGCGTTGGAAGACAAAATCGCGCAGGCACCTGCTTTTTTAAAACATGCTCCCGTGGTGATCAACGTGAGTGGCCTTGAAAGCCCGGTAAACTGGTCGGCGCTGCAAAAAGTCATCACGTCCACGGGACTGCGCATTATTGGTGTTAGCGGATGCAAGGATGCAAAACTTAAGGCAGAAATCGACGAAATGGGTCTTCCTTTACTGACAGAAGGCAAAGAAAAAGCGATTCGTGCCGCACCTGTTGAAGCTCCGGCACCTGCCGCACCACCACAAAACGTTACTCCCATCACAAAAACACGATTAATAAATGTCCCGGTTCGTTCCGGTCAGCGTATTTATGCTCCACAATGTGATCTGATTGTTACAAGTCACGTCAGTGCGGGCGCAGAGCTTATCGCTGATGGCAATATTCACGTTTATGGCATGATGAGAGGCCGTGCTCTGGCGGGTGCAAGTGGCGATCGGGAAGCGCAAATTTTCTGTACCCACCTGACGGCAGAACTGGTGTCTATCGCAGGTGTTTATTGGCTGAGTGATAAAATCCCAGCAGAATTTTATGGCAAAGCGGCACGTCTGCAATTGGCAGAGAACGCTTTGACAGTTCAACCGTTGAATTGATCCCTTTTTAACAAGGAATTTCTATGGCACGCATTATTGTTGTTACTTCGGGTAAAGGGGGCGTTGGCAAAACCACCTCCAGCGCGGCCATCGCTACAGGTTTGGCCCAGAAGGGAAAGAAAACTGTCGTTATTGATTTTGATATCGGCCTGCGTAACCTTGATTTAATTATGGGTTGTGAACGTCGCGTCGTTTATGACTTCGTCAACGTTATTCAGGGCGATGCGTCGTTAAATCAGGCGTTAATCAAAGATAAACGTACCGAAAATCTCTTTATTCTTCCGGCCTCACAGACTCGTGATAAAGACGCGCTGACACGTGAAGGTGTCGCGAAAGTTCTGGATGATCTGAAAGCGATGGATTTTGACTTCATCGTCTGCGACTCCCCGGCAGGTATTGAGACCGGTGCGCTGATGGCCCTGTATTTTGCCGATGAAGCCATTATTACCACCAACCCGGAAGTGTCTTCTGTACGTGACTCTGACCGTATTCTGGGTATTCTGGCGTCGAAATCTCGTCGCGCTGAAAATGGCGAAGATCCGATTAAAGAGCATCTGCTGCTTACGCGCTATAACCCTGGCCGCGTAAATAAAGGTGACATGCTCAGCATGGAAGACGTACTGGAAATTCTACGAATCAAGCTGGTTGGCGTGATTCCTGAAGATCAGTCAGTCCTGCGCGCGTCTAACCAGGGTGAGCCGGTTATTCTCGACATCAATGCTGATGCCGGTAAAGCCTATGCTGATACCGTAGACCGTCTGTTGGGAGAAGAACGTCCTTTCCGCTTCATTGAAGAAGAGAAGAAAGGTTTCCTCAAACGCCTGTTCGGAGGATAAGTTATGGCATTACTGGATTTTTTTCTCTCGCGGAAAAAGAGCACAGCGAACATCGCTAAAGAGCGACTGCAGATTATTGTTGCGGAACGTCGTCGTAGCGACGCCGAACCGCATTATTTACCGCAGTTGAGGAAAGATATTCTCGACGTTATCTGTAAGTATGTACAAATTGATCCTGAAATGGTCACCGTACAGCTTGAACAAAAAGACGGCGATATTTCTATCCTTGAACTTAACGTGACGTTACCTGAAGCAGAAGAGTCTAAATAACGTCTTTTGTAAATAAGTCATGGTTGAAAAAAGGCAGATTATTCTGCCTTTTTTATTTCTGATCTTAGTCCGGGCTGCGCCCCATTTATTCCAAAGTGAACTTCGGGTAGTTCTCAGCAAAATAGCGACGTAAATACTCCACAGTAATACGGATTTTGGCCGACGTCGCCAGGCGTGACACATAAACAGCCCAAATATTTGCTGGTTGATAATAGTCAGGTAATATATGAACCAGATGCCCACTGGCGATGTTATCGCAGACATCCCACCATGAACGTAGCGCAATCCCCTGACCATCCACACACCATTGGTGAACAACTTCGCCATGATTGGAGGAGAGCGACCCCGTCACCTTAATCGAGTGCACTCCCTCTTTGTTGCGCATTTGCCAGATGCCAAATGGATGATCGCGCTCTTTAATCACCAGACAGGGCAAAGTGGACAGATCGTTCAGTTGTTTCGGTGTACCGTACTGCGCCACAAACTCAGGTGACGCACACAATATTCGATAATTGGTTGCCAGCTTCCGTGCGATCAAATTGGGTGCAATATCATCCCCGATACGGATATCAAGATCGACACCTTCATTAACCAGATCGACTAACCGATCCTCCACGTCAAACCGCAACTCAAGTTGCGGATACTCTTTTGCCAGCGCTGACAACGCTGGCGCCACTACACGGCGACCAAAACCAAAGCTGCTGATAATACGTAACATCCCCTGCGGGATCTGCCGGACATCAGACAGCTCATCCATCATCTGATCCACATCCTGTAGGATCCGCTGGGCCCATTCGTAGATTCGTTCCCCTTCTTCCGTGATGGTGACACGCCGTGTTGTACGGTGTAACAGCACGACGTTCAGTGTCTGTTCCAATAATGCAACACGCTTACTGATAAAAGCGGGTGAAACGCCTAGCTCCTCGGCAACGGCGGCAAAACCCGCGCGGCGGGCAACCAGCATAAAGACGCGTAAATCATTTAACAGCGGCAGATTATTCATGATCTGTGTTTTATGTTTCACCAGTTGGCGGGATTAACTATTAATCAGTCAATTATAGGATAAGGGGAAAGTCAATTTTGATGGCGTACAAGTGAGAGCTGCTATGAAGAAAACCTGTCGTATTGCCGCTATCCCCGGAGATGGCA
The DNA here is from genome assembly GCF_046555775.1 of Citrobacter sp. U14242. NCBI lineage: Bacteria > Pseudomonadati > Pseudomonadota > Gammaproteobacteria > Enterobacterales > Enterobacteriaceae > Citrobacter > Citrobacter sp. U14242. Next base: position 211,100 of record NZ_JBKGLW010000009.1, on the reverse strand, counting down.
TTGGTAAAGAAGTCCTGCCTGAAGGTATTCATGTGTTACAGGCAGCCGCCGAGCGCTGGGACCTGTCACTCAGCTTTGAGCAAATGGAATGGGCCAGCTGCGAGTACTATACGCATCACGGCAAGATGATGCCGGATGACTGGCATGAACAGTTGAAATCCTTCGATGCTATCTACTTTGGTGCCGTCGGCTGGCCAGACACTGTACCGGATCACATCTCACTATGGGGCTCGTTACTCAAGTTTCGTCGTGAGTTCGATCAATACGTCAACCTGCGTCCGGTACGCCTGTTTCCTGGTGTACCTTGCCCGTTGGCGGGTAAGAAACCCGGCGACATTGATTTCTACGTTGTGCGTGAAAATACCGAAGGCGAGTATTCTTCACTGGGCGGGCGCGTAAGCGAGGGTACCGAACATGAAGTGGTCATTCAGGAGTCGGTCTTCACGCGTCGTGGCGTTGATCGCATTTTGCGTTACGCGTTTGAAATGGCACAGAGCCGTCCACGTAAGACACTAACCTCGGCCACCAAATCAAACGGCCTTGCCATTAGCATGCCTTACTGGGATGAGCGCGTTGAAGCAATGGCTGCCCGGTACCCTGAAATCCGCTGGGATAAACAGCATATCGACATTCTGTGCGCCCGTTTTGTTATGCAACCGGAGCGTTTTGACGTGGTGGTCGCCTCTAACCTGTTTGGCGACATCCTGTCCGATCTAGGTCCCGCCTGTACTGGCACGATTGGCATTGCACCCTCGGCAAACTTAAATCCGGAACGAACCTTCCCATCGTTGTTCGAACCGGTCCACGGTTCAGCCCCGGATATCTACGGCAAGAATATTGCTAACCCAATTGCCGCCATCTGGGCTGGTGCGATGATGCTGGATTTCCTTGGCAACGGCGATGCGAATTATCAGGCCGCCCACGATGGCATTCTGGCCGCAATTGAACAGGTTATTGCCAGCGGCCCTAAAACGCCGGATATGAAAGGCAATGCCACCACTCAACAGGTAGGTGACGCTATCTGCCGGGCACTGCGTTAGAGGTCAAACCACGAAATATGAGCCGCGTCACTGACGCGGTTTTTTTATGTGTTCTGTGCGTCAAATAACCTGCTTGAATTCACTTTTTATTATTTCCGTTCCGTGTTTTATTGCTTCACGCATCAGGCAATTGTTTAATTCATGTAAAGAACAAATAATAAAATTGTTAAATACGAAGCGACAAAATCTTACCCTACAGCATGATAACAACGACAGGCCAATGCCAAACGCGGGCGACTATGCCCAGGAGATCATCCATGTTGAGCAACTTAAAGAAAAAAGATGTGCCACTGATAGCCATCAGCCTGGTGGCTATTCTTTTTATCGCCGCCACACTCAGTCTCTTCCCTCAGCAGTCTGCACAAGTAGCGAATACCATTTTTAACGGTGTCACTCGCATGCTGGGTTCTGCCGTGCAGATCCTGGTCCTCATGGCTATGGGGCTGGTTGTCTGGCTGGCCACCAGCAAATACGGCAATATTCGCCTCGGTGAAGGTAAAGCAGAATACAGTACGCTGTCCTGGCTGTTTATGTTTATTTGCGCCGGATTAGGCTCCTCCACGCTCTACTGGGGGGTTGCTGAATGGGCCTATTACTACCAAACGCCGGGTCTGAACATCGCCCCACACTCACAAAAAGCGCTGGAATTCAGTCTGCCCTACTCCTTTTTCCATTGGGGGATCAGCGCGTGGGCGACCTACACACTGGCCTCGTTAACCATGGCCTACCATTTCCATGTGCGTAAAAATAAAGGGTTGAGCCTGTCCGGGATCATTGCTGCTATCACCGGCGTTCATCCGCAGGGTGTATGGGGAAGACTGGTCGATTTGATGTTCCTGATCGCCACCGTCGGCGCGTTAACCATCTCCCTGGTCGTTACCGCTGCAACCTTCACCCGTGGTTTATCAGCACTTACTGGTTTACCGGATAACTTTACGGTGCAAGCCTTTGTGATCCTGTTCTCTGGCGGCATCTTCTGCCTCAGCTCCTGGATTGGCATCAACAATGGTCTGCAACGTCTGAGCAAGATGGTGGGCTGGGGGGCATTTTTACTGCCATTGGTCGTACTGATTGTCGGCCCAACCGAGTTCATCACCAATAACATCATCAACGCTATCGGCCTGACAACACAAAACTTTTTGCAGATGAGTCTGTTTACCGACCCACTCGGTAACGGTGAATTTACCCGCAACTGGACAGTGTTCTACTGGCTGTGGTGGATCTCCTACACCCCAGGAGTCGCTATGTTTGTGACGCGCGTTTCTCGCGGGCGCAAAATTAAAGAGGTTATCTGGGCGTTAATCCTCGGTAGCACCGTCGGTTGTTGGTTCTTCTTTGGCGTGATGGAAAGCTACTCTATCCATCAGTTTGTCAATGGCGTCATAGACGTGCCGCAGGTCATGGCGACGTTGGGTGGTGAAACGGCTGTGCAGCAGGTACTGATGTCATTGCCTGCCGGGAAGCTGTTCCTGGTCGCGTATCTGGCCATCATGATTATTTTCCTTGCCTCGCATATGGATGCTGTGGCCTACACCATGGCAGCCACCAGCACACGTAACCTACAGGAAGGTGAAGATCCTGAACGTAGCTTACGTCTGTTCTGGTGCGTGGTCATCACATTGATTCCATTATCAATTTTATTCACTGGTGCGTCTCTGGAAACCATGAAGACCACGGTGGTTCTGACCGCCCTTCCCTTCCTCGCCATCCTGTTGGTGAAAGTCGGCGGTTTTCTTCGCTGGGTACGGCAGGATTATGCCCATGTTCCTGCTCACCAAATTGAAAGTCATCTTCCCGAAGCACCGGCCGACGCGCCTGTCACGCCACCGGCTGGGACACTACTCAAAGGCGGCAATTAAGCGCCAGTAAAAATCCTCTTACTCACAAATTAAAGGTAATCCAATGAGCAATCTGAGCCCTGAGTTTATTCTGCCGCAAAATTTTTGTGCTAATCCGCAGGACGCCTGGACTATCCCGGCACGGTTCTATACCGACCCGCAGGCGTTTGAACACGAACAAGAGAACGTGTTTGCCAAAAGCTGGATTTGTGTTGCCCACAGCAGCGAACTGGCAAAGCCAAATGACTATGTCACACGTGAAGTGATTGGTGAGAACATCGTGCTGGTGCGTGGTCGCGATAATGTACTGCGCGCATTCTACAACGTCTGCCCGCATCGTGGTCATCAACTGCTGAGCGGCGAAGGGAAAGCCAAAAACGTGATTACCTGCCCTTACCACGCGTGGGCGTTCAAGCTTGATGGCAATCTGGCTCATGCCCGTAACTGTGAAAACGTCGCCAATTTTGACAGTGAGAAGGCTCATCTGACACCAGTACGACTCGAAGAATACGCCGGTTTTGTATTCATCAACATGGACCCGAACGCCGGTAGCGTAGAAGATCAGCTTCCGGGACTGGCAGCCAAAGTCGTCGAGGCCTGCCCTGACGTGCACGATCTGAAACTCGCAGCGCGTTTCACTACCCGCACACCGGCCAACTGGAAAAATATCGTTGATAACTATCTGGAGTGCTACCACTGCGGTCCGGCCCACCCTGGTTTTTCCGACTCAGTACAGGTTGACCGTTACTGGCATACCATGCACGGCAACTGGACTCTGCAATACGGTTTTGCCAAACCCTCTGAACAGTCGTTTAAGTTCGAAGAAGGTGTTGATGCTGCGTTCCACGGCTTCTGGTTGTGGCCGTGCACCATGCTCAACGTCACGCCAATCAAAGGCATGATGACCGTTATTTATGAATTCCCGGTGGATGCAGAAACCACACTGCAAAACTACGACATCTATTTCACTAATGAAGAGCTGACTGATGAGCAAAAAGCGCTGATCGAATGGTATCGCAATGTCTTCCGCCCTGAGGATTTACGCCTGGTGGAGAGCGTACAAAAAGGTCTGAAATCACGCGGCTATCGTGGACAGGGACGCATTATGGCGGATACCAGCGGTAGCGGAATCTCCGAACATGGCATTGCCCATTTCCATAATCTGATCGCTCAGGTGTTTCAGGATTAATCCGCGAAGGAGTTCGTTATGACCGTTTTTCAGACTTCACTTTTTCGCCAGCAGGCGTTTATCGCCGGACACTGGTGTGATGCCGATGACAGTAACACGTTGTCGGTCAGCAACCCGGCAACAGGGGCCGTTCTGGGGCAAATTCCCAACATGGGAACTTCAGAGGCGCAACGCGCCATTGATGCCGCATCTCAGGCGCTACCGGTCTGGCGAGCAATGACCGCCGCTCAACGTTCCACGTTGCTTAAAGCCTGGCATCATTTAATTCTCGACAACAAAACGGCGCTGGCGCAAATCATGACCGCCGAACAGGGCAAGCCGCTGGCTGAAGCGGAAGGAGAGATTGTCTATGCCGCGTCGTTTATTGAGTGGTTTGCCGAGCAGGCTAAACGTACTAATGGCGAGATTATCCCCTCGCCTGCGGCGGATAAGCGGTTGATGGTGATCCGCCAGGGTATCGGAGTCTGCGCGGCTATTACCCCCTGGAACTTCCCTGCGGCAATGATTACCCGCAAAGCCGGTCCCGCACTAGCCGCAGGTTGTACGATGGTAGTAAAACCGGCCAACGAAACGCCGTTTACCGCTCTGGCGCTGGCAGAACTCGCACGTCAGGCCGGTATTCCGGCGGGGGTTATCAATGTCGTGACCGGAAAGTCTCGCGAAATTGGTGCATTGTTTACCGCTGACGATCGCGTACGCAAACTGTCGTTTACCGGCTCTACCGAGGTAGGGCGCGTACTGATGCGCCAGTGTGCCGATTCTATCAAAAAGGTCTCACTGGAGCTGGGTGGCAACGCGCCGTTTATCGTATTTGAGGACGCGGATCTCGACAAAGCCGTTGAAGGCGCGCTGGTGGCTAAATTCCGCAATGCCGGACAGACCTGTGTTTGTGTGAACCGTTTTTACATTCATCAGGCTGTCTATGACGCGTTTTGTGAGAAATTCGTGGCTCGGGTCGCCGCTCTGAAAGTCGGCAACGGTGAACAACCTGGCGTACAAACCGGTCCGCTAATCAATACTGCTGCCGTAAACAAAGTGCAGTCGCTGCTCGACGACGCGCTGACGCGGGGCGCCACGTTGTTAACCGGTGGTCAACGCCATGCGCTGGGAGGAAACTATTTTACACCCACCGTCATCGGCAACGTGCAGCCGGGCACGCAGTTGTTACAGGAGGAGATCTTCGGACCGGTCGCCGCGCTGGTGAAGTTTGACGATGAACAGGATGTGATCCGCCAGGCAAATGACACCATTTATGGACTGGCATCCTACTTCTACAGCAATGATGCCGCGCGTATCTGGCGTGTTTCTGAGCAACTGGAGTATGGCATGGTCGGTATTAATACCGGACTGATCTCGAATGAAGTCGCCCCTTTCGGTGGTGTGAAGCAATCAGGGCTGGGGCGAGAAGGTTCTGAACACGGTATCGAAGATTACCTGGAAATGAAATATCTCTGCCAGGGGCTGTAACGACAGATTCCGGCGTGCCGGGTAACCCGCGCCGGACAGATTTTTTAGGGAGTACCGCAATGTCTGAATATCAAATGCGAGAAGTTCTGGTCAGTCAGATTGAAACGATTACAGCGCATGTAAAGCGCTTCACCTTAACGGCTGCCTCAGGCGATCTGTTACCTGCGTTCCAGGGCGGCAGCCATATTATTGTGCAAATGCGCGATGGCGAAAATCTCTATAGCAACGCGTACTCGCTGATGAGCTCGCCGTTGGATACCCGCACCTGGCAAATTGCTGTGCGCCTGGAGGAAAATTCCAAAGGCGGTTCACGATACCTGCATCAGCATGTCAAACCCGGCGATACTCTGACGATTTCCACGCCCAATAATCTTTTCGCCCTCGAACCGCAGGCGCAAAAGCATCTGTTAATTGCTGGCGGTATTGGTATTACGCCTTTCCTGTCGCAGATCCCGGAACTCGAAAACGCCAGGGCACAGTGGCAGCTACATTACTGTTCACCCAGCCCAGAAAACTGCGCGTTTCATGATGAACTGAAACAGCACCACCAGGCCGATCGCATTCATCTGCATCTTTCGAGTGAAGGCACACGCCTCGACCTGACACGTCTGCTTGCCGATGTAGAACCCGGTACGCATATTTACACCTGCGGTCCTGCTGTACTTAACGATGCCGTAAGAAGCGAAGCAGCGCGCCACGGCCTGGACAACGATACGCTACATTTTGAACAATTTGCGGTAGAAGATAAGAGCGGTGATGCGTTCACCCTCGTGCTCGCACGTTCCGGCCGTGAGTTTTTAGTTCCGCAAGAGATGACCATTTTGCAGGTTATCGAAAATAACAAAGCCGCCAGAGTCGAATGTCTGTGCCGTGAAGGCGTGTGTGGTACCTGCGAAACGACGATTATTGAAGGGGAAGCGGATCACCGCGATCAATACTTTAGCGACGACGAAAAAGCCAGCCAACAGAGCATGCTTATCTGCTGCTCACGCGCCAAAGGCAAACGCCTGGTGCTTGATTTGTAAGCGTGTCAGGCCGGGTGAGCGATAGCGCTACCCGGCATAGTCTGGTCAACTTACTGCGGATAGTCCAACAACAGCGCGTTAAGTCGCTCGGCCATCAGTTCACCACGCCAACCAGAAATCAGTTCCGGCAGGGACGCCTGCGGTTTTAATTTCCAGTGCCAGTTTAGCAGCTGATTGATTTGACGACGCGAAGCAAGGAGTTCCACGCTGAGATTCTGCTCCGCACTCACTTCGGCCACCAGGGCTTTAATGGCTTTGAATGCCTTGCGATAACCCGGCATATCCATCAGATTCAGCAACGGTTGCGGCAATGCTTCTTCCGGCATTGTCTGCGCTTTCTCGACCAGTGAAATCAGCGTCTTACCATGGAAACGAATTTCACTACCTGAGAGGCCCAGGCTGTCCAGTTCCCCCAGACTTCCCGGCATATAGCGGGCTACCGCCCACAGATGTTCTTCGCGCACCACGAAGTTCACTGCCAGATCACGCTCACGTGCTTTGCGCAACCGCCAGTCGGCCAGTAGTTGCAGGCAAGCGAGCTGACGGGTACGCAACTGCCAGGCATTGGTAATTTCTCGCCACGCATCTTCAGGCGCCAGAATTTCCTGACGACGCTGTTGCATCAAACGACATTCGTCCAGCGCCGCGGGCAACCAGCCGGACGCATCGGTTTCGGCCATCAGTTTTGTGGTGATCGGTAATAAATACCAGACATCTGCTGCCGCATACTCGCACTGCCGCTCGGTCAGCGGTCTGGCCAGCCAGTCGGTGCGTGATTCACTTTTATCCAGCGCCACACCGGTGAACTCTTCCACCATCGCCGCAAAGCCCCACGACAGCGGGCGTCCACAAAAGGCGGCCAGAATCTGTGTATCGATCAGTGGTTGTGGGAGTTCACCAAACGTGTTGAGAAACACTTCCAGGTCTTCACTTCCGGCATGCAGAAATTTAGTGATCGCGGTATCACGCAGAATATCGCGCAATGGCGACCAGTCGGTGATCCCGAGCGGGTCAATCAGAGCAACGTGTTTGCCATCAAACAGCTGGATCAGCCCCAACTGCGGGTAGTAGGTACGCGTGCGAACAAATTCAGTGTCCAGGGCTATCGCCGGAAATTCACGGACGGCTTCGCACAGCGTGGCTAACGCGTCGTCCGTAGTGATCATTTGATAATTCAAATCGTGCTCTCTTAGGTTTTCGCCAAAAAAAACGCCGGATTATCCGGCGTTTTCTGCTGGCTGTCTTAACGCTCAGCCTTTATTGTCCACTTTGCTGCGGGCTTCGTCACGTAATTCTCGTCGCAAAATTTTACCGACGTTAGATTTCGGCAACTCATCACGGAATTCCACCCGTTTCGGAACTTTGTAGCCTGTCAGATGACGACGGCAAAAAGTCACCAGCGCTTCATCGGTTAACGAAGCATCCTTCTTCACCACAAAGATTTTTACCGCCTCACCACTGCTGCCCGATGGTACGCCGACGGCAGCCACTTCCTGAACGCCAGGGTGCTGCATGACGACGTCTTCAATTTCGTTCGGATAAACGTTAAAACCCGACACCAGGATCATATCTTTCTTACGATCGACAATACGCAGGAAGCCTTCGTCATCCATCACTGCGATATCACCCGTGTGCAACCAGCCATTTTTGACAATTTCATCGGTCGCATCCGGGCGCTGCCAGTAGCCCAGCATCACCTGTGGCCCTTTAACACACAGTTCACCCGGCTCTCCCGGCGGAACTTCATTGTCGTCATCATCCACCAGTTTGACCTCAGTAGACGGAACCGGTAACCCGATACTGCCGCTATGATAGTCGATATCGTGCGGGTTAACGCTTACCAGTGGAGCACATTCGGTCAGACCATAACCTTCCAGCAGATATTGGCCGGTCAGCTTCACCCAGCGTTCTGCCACCGCCTGCTGAACGGGCATTCCGCCCCCTGCAGACAGGTGCAGCGACGAAAAGTCCAGTTGCTGGAACTCCTTGTTATTCAGCAACGCGTTAAACAACGTATTGACGCCGGTCATCGCGGTAAACGGGTATTTTGCCAGTTCTTTCACCAGCCCCGGAATATCACGCGGGTTAGTGATCAGCAGGTTTTGTCCACCCAGTTCAATAAACAGCAGGCAGTTCATGGTGAGCGCGAAAATGTGATACAGCGGTAGCGCCGTCACTACCAGCTCTTTACCCGGATGCAGCAATGGGCCGTAAGTGGCATTAACCTGCTCCAGGTTAGCCAGCATGTTACGGTGCGTAAGCATTGCGCCTTTCGCTACGCCGGTGGTACCACCGGTATACTGCAGAAAAGCCAAATCTTCAGACACGACTTCCGGTTTCACATACTGCATGCGGTAGCCGTTTTGCAGCGCACTGCGAAATGAGATGGCATCCGGCAGGTGATATTTTGGCACCAGACGCTTGATATACTTCACGACGAAGTTAACCAGCGTCCCTTTCGCGGTCGACAACTGATCGCCCATACGCGTCAGAATCACGTGTTGAACCGAGGTCTTATCGACCACTTTCTCCAGCGTGTGAGCAAAGTTTGAGACGATGACGATCGCCGACGCACCGCTATCGTTGAGCTGATGCTCCAGCTCGCGAGGCGTGTACAGCGGGTTAACGTTCACCACAATCATGCCAGCACGTAAAATCCCAAACAGGGCAACGGGATATTGCAACAGGTTGGGCATCATCAGTGCCACGCGATCGCCCTTTTTCAGTCCAAGTCCTTGTTGCAAATAAGCCGCAAAAGCCCGACTGCGCTCTTCGAGCTTGCGGAAGGTCATCACCTCCCCCATGTTCATAAACGCAGGCTGATCGGCATAGCGTCTTACTGAGTGTTCGAAGAGTTCCACCAGGGATTGATAACGGTCAGGATTGATCTCCGCGGGAACACCTGCGGGATAACGGTTAAGCCAAACCTTTTTCAATACATCACCTCTAAAATGCGTATTCGTCGTCATCACAACCCCAGACAATAAACAAACTGTTAACATAATATTAACTCAGCGTACCAGTTTGTTTATTACACAACGACAAGGTTGCGAAGCACGTCACTATTTATTTTTCTTATATCCACGTTAATGCAGAAACAGCGGACGAGCCGCTGTTTCTTTTACCATTAAAACAAAGAGTTACTCTGTTACTATCGTCTGAACCTGTGCGGGACCAGGATTGTACCATCCCCATCCGCCGTAGCCACCGTAAGGCCAGCCACGCGCACCGTAGAACCAGGGGTCAATCGGCTGCGGAGGCATCACAATCTGCTGGGTAATATGCCAACGTTTATAACCGGTTACCTGCATAAGCATGAACTTATACGGTGTACTACCAATTTTTCCGTCCACTGTTCCGCTTATGGGTCCGACTACGGTGACCAGTTGCCCACGAAAATCTACCGGGTCGAGGAAGCCGTTAACATCGGCATAAATTCGCCCGCGCGAAGCTTCGCCCAGAATCGGTCGTGCCCCGCTATCGAGCGGCATGGTGGCGATCTCCAGCCGGGATTTCCCCTGCTGGTTTTGAATATCCACCACCTTACCGCCAAAACGTGCTTCCTGTCCGACGTACAGCTGCGGCGCATTCATCACCCGCACCAGATCCTGCTGCGGTGTCGGGCTCGAACCTTTAATCGCATCCGGGATGGTGACACAGCCGCTTAGCGATAACGCCAATACGCCTGCCAGTACACCTTTCATTAACTGCTTTTGGACCACCATGTTGCGACTCCCTTTTCTTAGCGCCTGCCCCGGCACGTTCGGACTACTGCACATCGGCGGCTGTTCGTATTAACCGGGTGATTTACTACTAAGATTCATTCTTTACCAGGAAGTTTCTTCCACGCCACGGTGTTACGTAAATAAACCGGTTCAGCATGTTCAACAGCCACGGTCTTGCCACATGCCAGCATTTGCGTCGCGACCGGCAGCATATCTTCTGCCGCTGGAAGCAATACGTCGCCATCGTTCAGCGTCAGACCACTGTCTTTGCCGAGTTCAGGCCAGGCTGGCCAGCCCGTGCCAACGGTTACCCATTCACCAGAAAGCTGCAGCAGGCGATCGTGAACCTGCTCCGGCGTTAACACCGCTTCTGTCTCTTCGCCGTGCCAGATGCCATCTTCATCACGCTGGTATTCAGCCCAATACACTTCACCCATACGCGCATCAATCGCTGCAAGCACGCGTGTCGAACCGGATTTACGCCAGGCACCCTGTGCCATTGTCGCCAGAGTAGAAACCCCGATCATCGGTAAATTCGCCCCTAACGCCAGCCCCTGAGCGATACCAATACCGATGCGTACACCGGTGAAACTGCCGGGACCGCGACCAAATGCCAGGGCATCAATATCGGTGAGCGTTAAATCGCCAGCGGCCAGGATCTCCCGGACCATCGGCAAAATTCGTTGGGTATGTTCTCGTGGGCAAAGCTCGAAGAGAGCCTTGATAGTACCGTCATTCCACAGGGCAACAGAGCACGCCTCTGTGGCGGTATCGATAGCCAGAATTCGCATGGGTATTTGTGATCAGATCAATAAATTTGGCGCGCATCTTACCACACTCCGTAACAAATTACTCAGCCGATGGTAGAGCAAGAAAGCGAACAGCACGCGCAATATCACGCGTGCGTGGCGCAGGCGGAAGGCTTGCCAGGAAGGTCGCGCCATAAGGGCGCATCACCAGACGGTTATCACAAATCACCAGCACACCGCGGTCATCAGCATCACGGATCAGTCGCCCTACCCCCTGTTTCAGCGTGATAACCGCATCCGGGAGCTGAACGTCTTCGAAAGGATCGCCCCCCCGCAGGCGGCAGTCTTCCATCCGCGCTTTTAACAGCGGATCGTCCGGGGAGGTAAACGGCAACTTGTCGATAATCACCAGCGACAGCGTATCGCCACGCACGTCTACCCCTTCCCAGAAACTACTGGTGGCAACCAGCAAGGCATTACCTGCGCTGACAAACTGCTGCAGCAGTTGCCCTTTACTGGTTTCGCCCTGTAAAAGTACGGGGAGTGTCATGGTGGCACGGAATTGTTCCGCCAGATCGCGCATCATTGCATGCGAGGTACACAGCATAAAGCAGCGCCCGTTGTTCGCTTCAATAATAGGGCGCAACATAGCTGCCAGTTGACGCGCCGCGCCCGGCTGGTTGGTTTGCGGCAGATTGCGTGGTACGCACAACAGTGCCTGACGCGTGTAATCAAAGGGGCTCGGCAGCAGCATCGACTCTGCGTCATCAATACCCAACCGTGCCGTAAAATGGTGGAGATCGTCGTTTACCGACAATGTCGCGGAGGTGAATATCCAGCACCCCGGCTTTTGTTCCATCACTTCTTTGAACTTGTCAGCCACGGTAAGCGGCGTCAATGCGAGCGTAAAATGCCGGGACGTACATTCATACCAGTAGCTGAATCCTGGCTGGTTGATCTCTTTCAGGCGTTTTAATCGGGCACGGTACAGCGTGGCGCGCTCAAACGCGGCATCCAGCAGCGCAGAGCGCCCGAGGGACAATTTCGCCACGTCGTAGCACAGCTCAAGGGTGTCATCAAGCAGTAGAAATGCCCGTTGCACACGTTGGTCAGCCAGCAGCTCTCGTAGGTTTCCACGATAGCCGGGTTCGCCAAGCTGTAAGCGAAAGTCCTGCGCGCTTTGCGCCAGACGATCAGCACATTTTTGTAGCTGCTGGGTGTCTTTCAATTCAGTGCGATATGCAATCGTAATGTCTTTCGCCAGGTCGAGTAGTTGCCGGCTGGAGAGTGATTGACCAAAGTACTGGCTGGCGATATCCGGTAGCTGATGGGCTTCATCGAAGATCATTACATCAGCCTCGGGGATTAATTCACCAAATCCACTCTCTTTCACCACCATATCGGCGAGAAACAGATGGTGGTTGACCACCACCACATCGGCATCCATTGCTTTTTTACGCGCTTTGACCACGAAACACTCTTTATACAGCGGACAGTCGCTGCCAAGACAGTTGTCGTTAGTGCTGGTCACCAGTGGCCAGGCCTGTGAATCTTCCGCCACGCTGACACAGGTGCTGATGTCCCCATCAAGCGTTTGATTTGACCATGAGCGCAGCAGTATGACATCGCTTAACGTTTGTACCGGCAGATCGCCACCCGCCAGCGCCTGCTGTTCGAGGCGTTCCAGACACAGGTAGTTGGAGCGCCCTTTTAGCAACGCCAGCTTACCGGTGAATTTCAGAGCGTTGGCAACGGTGGGAAGATCGCGACTGTAGAGCTGATCCTGCAACGCTTTGGATCCCGTCGACACAATCACTTTCTTTCCAGCACGAAGCGCCGGGGCGAGATAAGCGTATGTTTTACCTGTGCCAGTGCCAGCTTCTACAACAAGCGGTTGTGATTTTTCAATGGCATGACTGACAGCAATCGCCATCTGTCGCTGTGGTTCACGCGGTTTAAAACCCGGTATCGCTTTAGCCAATTGACCGTCTGCTGCAAAATCGTCCGTCACACTGCCCCCTGTTCATTTGAACAGGGATTATGTCAGGCCAGCGGGTCTTTCGCCAGTTGAAGAGGTGACGCGGGCGCAACAATATGGCAGTCTTGGCGCAATCTGAAGCCCATGAAGAAAAATGTAAATAAGGAATGATTTATGACGATTGTGCGCATTGATGCCGAAGCACGTTGGTCTGACGTGGTTATCCATAACAACACGTTGTACTACACCGGCGTACCGGAGAACCTGGACGCTGATGCCTTTGAACAAACTGCAAATACGCTGGCACAAATTGATGCGGTGCTGGAAAAGCAGGGCAGCAACAAGTCACGAATCCTTGATGCCACCCTTTTTCTGGCAGACAAAAGTGATTTTGCCGCAATGAATAAAGCCTGGGATGCGTGGGTCGTTGCCGGTCACGCGCCTGTACGTTGTACGGTACAGGCCGGATTGATGAACCCGAAATACAAAGTCGAGATCAAGATTATCGCTGCGGTTTAGGCAACGTTACTCGTCTTCATCTTCAAAACGCGCCACGATCCGTTCGCCGGTATGGCTGGCGCGTAGCTCTTCAGCAACCAGAGCAATCGCCTGTCCGCTGCTCATCCCCTGCGACATCAGTTCCTGAATACGCTCGACGGCTTTTTGCTGCTGCTCATGACTGAGTGAAGGTAAACCTGCAAACATTGTTAACTCCTGCTAAATTGTCTGCGCTAATTATTTCATGCTACCGGGCAGTTAGCCAGTAGAGTAGCAACGAGTCAGGACTGATGAAGACGTTATCTCCCGCAGTAATCACATTACCCTGGTGTCAGGACGCCGCTGAACGCTATTTTTCGACCTTAAGCCAGCATCCGTGGGCGATGCTGTTACATTCAGGTCATGCCGATCATCCGCATAACCGTTTTGATATTCTGGTCGCCGACCCCGTAGCGACGCTGGTCACGCGTGCTCAGGAGACGGTGGTCAAGGACAGGCAAGGCATTTTGCGCACGCTTGATGACCCGATGACAGTATTACATTCAACGCTAACCGCCCTGGCTATTCAGCCTGATTATCATCCCGACTTCCCGTTCCAGGGCGGCGCGCTGGGCCTGTTTGGCTACGATCTGGGCCGCCGCTTTGAATTGCTGCCGAATATTGCCAAATGCGATATCGCCCTGCCGGATATGGCCGTCGGTATCTATGACTGGGCGTTGATTGTCGATCACCAGCGACAGACTGTATCACTGCTTAGCCATCGCGATGTGCACGCTCGTCTGGCCTGGCTCGAAGATCAACTGCCACCTGTACGCGAGCCATTTACATTAACGTCGGCATGGCGCTCAAATATGAGCCGTGAGCAATACGGCGAAAAGTTTCGTCAGGTGCAGCACTATCTGCACAGCGGCGACTGCTATCAGGTCAACCTGGCCCAACGTTTTCAGGCACAGTATCAGGGCGATGAATGGCAAGCGTTTGTGCAACTCAATCGCGCCAACCGCGCGCCATTCAGTGCGTTTATACGCCTGGAAGACGGGGCGATCCTCAGCCTGTCACCGGAGCGCTTTATTCAACTGGAAAATCAACATATCCAGACGCGCCCCATCAAAGGCACGCTACCCAGACTGGACGAGCCTGATGCCGATCGCCAGCAAGCCGACAAGCTGGCAAATTCGCCAAAGGATCGGGCGGAAAACCTGATGATCGTCGATTTGATGCGTAACGATATCGGACGCGTCGCCGTTCCAGGCTCGGTTAAGGTTCCGGAACTTTTTGTGGTTGAACCCTTCCCGGCCGTACATCATCTGGTCAGTACCATCACCGCACGTTTGCCGCAGACGCTGCACGCGACCGACCTATTACGTGCAGCCTTCCCTGGTGGCTCCATTACGGGCGCACCAAAAGTGCGGGCGATGGAAATTATTGATGAGCTGGAGCCACATCGCCGTAACGCCTGGTGTGGCAGCATCGGTTATCTGAGTTTTTGCGGCAATATGGATACCAGTATCACCATTCGCACCCTGACAGCGACCGGCGGGCAGTTGTACTGTTCAGCTGGCGGCGGCATTGTGGCGGACAGTCAGGAAGACGCGGAATATCAGGAAACATTTGATAAAGTGAATCGTATTTTGCATCAACTGGAGAACTGACACGTGGCAAACAGCAGCCTGACGCTTGATGATTTTTTATCACGTTTTCAACTCCTGCGCCCGCAGGTCAATCATGATGCGCTAAACCAACGCCAGGCTGCCGTACTGATCCCTATTGTCCGTCGCCCACAGCCAGGGTTGCTATTGACTCAGCGCTCCGTTCATTTGCGAAAACATGCCGGGCAGGTCGCCTTTCCCGGGGGCGCGGTGGACAGCAGCGATGCGTCGTTGATTGCCGCCGCACTGCGCGAGGCCCAGGAAGAAGTGGCCATTCCGCCTTCATCCGTTGAGGTCATTGGCGTGCTGCCGCCGGTCGATAGTGTAACCGGGTTCCAGGTCACGCCAGTGGTGGGCATCATCCCGCCCAATTTACCGTATCGAGCCAGTGAAGATGAGGTTTCAGCGGTGTTTGAAATGCCGTTGGCGCAAGCCCTGCATTTAGGTCGTTACCATCCCCTCGATATCTACCGTCGCGGCGATTCACATCGTGTGTGGCTTTCCTGGTATGAACACTATTTCGTCTGGGGAATGACCGCCGGAATAATTCGTGAACTGGCGCTGCAAATTGGCGTGAAGCCCTGACTATACTTATCTTTACGCACACCATAGACAACTTGAAACTCAGGTCACAACATTAGTAAAACCGCGGTTATCTATTAGTTTAATTCATGTGAATAGTTAAGCCGATCGCCGCGTTCCCTCTTACACTATGCGCAGTTATAACATCGTTACTGGAAAGCCCAGTCGCCCTGTAGGAGTATTATCGTGATTAGTCTATTCGACATGTTTAAGGTGGGGATTGGTCCCTCATCTTCCCATACCGTAGGGCCTATGAAGGCGGGTAAACAGTTCGTCGATGACCTGGTCGAAAAAGGATTACTGGACAACGTTACCCGTGTTGCCGTCGACGTGTATGGTTCACTGTCGCTCACGGGTAAAGGTCACCACACCGATATCGCCATTATTATGGGTCTGGCGGGCAATGAGCCTGCTACCGTGGACATTGACAGCATTCCCGGATTTATCCGCGATGTAGAAGCGCGTGGACGCCTGCTGCTTGCACAGGGTCAACACGAAGTGGATTTCCCGCAGAATGACGGCATGCGTTTTCACAACGGCAATTTGCCGCTGCATGAAAACGGGATGCAGATCCATGCGTACAACGGCGAAACCGTCATTTACAGCAAAACGTACTATTCCATTGGCGGTGGATTCATCGTTGATGAAGAACATTTTGGCCAGGATGCAGCGAATGAGGTCAGCGTACCTTATCCGTTCAAATCCGCGACCGAAATGCTGGAATACTGCAACAGCACCGGTCTGTCTCTCTCTGGCATGGTGATGCAGAACGAACTCGCACTGCACAGCAAGAAAGAGATTGAAGATTACTTTGGCAATGTCTGGCAAACCATGCAGGCCTGTATCGATCGAGGAATGAACACCGAAGGCGTTCTGCCTGGACCGCTGCGCGTTCCTCGTCGTGCCTCCGCCCTGCGTCGTATGTTGGTCTCCAGCGACAAGCTCTCCAACGATCCGATGAACGTGATCGACTGGGTGAACATGTTTGCGCTGGCCGTTAACGAAGAAAACGCTGCGGGTGGTCGCGTAGTAACAGCACCCACTAACGGTGCCTGCGGGATCGTGCCTGCCGTTCTGGCTTACTACGATCACTTTATTGAATCTGTCAGCCCGGATATCTACACCCGTTATTTCCTGGCGGCGGGGGCAATTGGTGCGTTGTACAAGATGAATGCTTCTATCTCTGGCGCCGAAGTAGGCTGTCAGGGTGAAGTCGGTGTGGCATGTTCCATGGCTGCTGCAGGTCTGGCTGAACTACTGGGCGCCAGTCCGGAACAAGTTTGTGTGGCTGCCGAGATCGGTATGGAGCACAACCTGGGCTTAACCTGCGACCCGGTTGCCGGACAGGTGCAGGTTCCGTGCATCGAACGTAACGCTATTGCGTCCGTGAAGGCGATTAACGCCGCACGTATGGCGATGCGTCGTACCAGCGCGCCGCGAGTCTCGCTGGATAAAGTCATCGAAACCATGTACGAAACAGGCAAAGATATGAACGCTAAATACCGCGAAACATCACGCGGTGGCCTGGCAATCAAAGTCCAGTGTGACTAATACTTAATTTTCGCCCATCTGCGACGGATGGGCGAATTTCCCCCTTCCCGCTCGTCTACTGTAATTTTCCCCACTACACTTGCTCTGTTGCTGTTGGCTTCTGGGACCAACGGCTTATCGGGCGGCCCGCATGCAAACAGCACAACGGATCATTCAAAACTATCGCCGTAATCGCTTAATCGTCTGCACAATATGTGCACTACTGACGCTTATCCTCACATTAACGGTCCGATTTATTTCGGAGCGCAATATAAATCACCGTTACACCGTCACTTTTGCTAATCATGCCGTTGAGGCACTGGATGATGTGCTGCTTCCACTGCAGGCCGGGCGCGATATGCTGCTCCCGTTGATTGGTCTTCCCTGCTCTGTGGCGCGTTTACCCTTGAGCAAGCATGCTGCCAGGCTACAAACCGTGCGCTCTATCAGTCTGATTCAGGGGGGCATTCTTTATTGTTCCAGTATCTTTGGCTATCGCAATGTGCCTATCCGTCAAATTCAGCCAGAATTACCTAGCCGGGAGGCGCAACTGCTGTTGTCCACCGACCATTCGCTGATTAAAGGTAGTCCCATTCTGACGCAGTGGTATCCGGCCTCTGCGGATGGCGAAAATGGGGTGCTGGAGATCGTCAATATTGATTTATTGTCGACCATGCTACTGGAACCCCAGCCACCGCAAATCACCAACGCCAGTTTAACCGTCGGTAACCGCCACCTGCTCTACGGACAAGGTGTTGTCGAGACCTTGCCTGCACTGAACGATGAAAAACGTTATCAGCTTTCATCGCAACATTTCCCCTTCACGATCAGTGTCACCGGCCCAGGCGCCAGTGAATTGGCGATAAAACATCTGCCGACACAACTGCCGCTGGCTGTGATCCTGAGCCTGTTGGTGGGATACCTTGCCTGGCTGGCAACCGCCAGCAGGATGAGTTTTTCCTGGGAGATTAATCTGGCTCTCGCGGCGCACGAGTTCGAGTTGTTTTGTCAGCCACTGCTGAACGCGCAGACCCAGCAATGTATGGGTGTAGAAATTCTGTTGCGCTGGAACAACCCGCGTCAGGGCTGGATTTCGCCGGAAGTGTTTATTCCTATCGCCGAAGAGCACAACCTGATTGTTCCTCTTACCCGTCATGTCATCGCAGAAACCATTCAGCAACGACACGTTTTTCCAATGAGTAGCCAGTTTCATATTGGTATCAATGTTGCCGCCAGCCATTTCCGTCACGGTACGCTGTTAAAAGACCTCAATCAGTACTGGTTCAGCCAGCATCCCATCCAGCAACTGGTTATTGAACTGACCGAACGCGATGCCTTACTGGATGTGGATTATCGGATTGTGCGCGAGTTGAACCGCCTCGGCGTTAAGCTGGCGATTGACGATTTTGGTACCGGAAACAGTTCGCTCTCCTGGCTGGAAAAATTGCGCCCGGATGTGCTGAAAATTGATAAATCATTTACTTCGGCGATAGGAACCGACGCCGTGAATTCAACCGTCACAGACATTATTATCGCGCTGGGAAAAAGGCTGAATATCGAACTGGTGGCTGAAGGCGTAGAAACGCAGGCACAGGCGCAGCATTTACGTCGTCATGGTGTACATATCTTGCAAGGTTTTTTGTATGCGAAGCCGATGCCGCTTCGTGATTTTCCCAAATGGCTGGCGGGCAGTACACCACCACCCGCCAGGCATAACGGGCGCCATATCATGCCCATTATGCCGTTTCGCTAACTCCGCTTACTCGTCTTCGTCGTGAGCGGGTCGTTCTTTAACAATGCGCACTAAATCCACACGATAGTCATTGGCTTCGACAATCGTAATGCTCAGCGGTGCGACCTCAATAACATCACCTACACGCGGAATGTGACCGTTAGCCGCAATCACCAGCCCTGCTACGGTGGCGATGTCTTCGTCCTCATCCACCAGCGTATCCACATCCAGCGCCTGTTGCAGCGCGTGCAGATCGGTTCCCCCTTTCACCAACCAGCCATCGGCGTCAGCAATGATTTCAGGGGTTTCATCAGCATCCGGGAACTCACCGGCGATCGCTTCTAATACGTCCAGTGGTGTTACCAGCCCCTGCACCACACCAAATTCGTTAGTGACGATGACAAAGCTACCGCGGGCACGACGCAGCACACCTAACAGATTAATCGGATCCAGCGTTTCCGGGACGACGATTGCCGGCGAGGCAGACGCAATCGCTGCAACATCCACACCCTCTTCCAGCGCCACCAGCAGCTCTTTAGCACGCACGATGCCGATAATTTCATCAAGCTCGCCACGACACACCGGGAACAAGCTGTGTGGAGAAGAAAGCAACTGTTCGCGAATTTCCGCTACGCTCAGATCGGCGTCGACCCAACTAATTTCACCACGAGGTGTCATGATGCCGCGTAATGAACGGGATGCCAGTGAGAGAACTCCGTTGATCATATAGCGTTCTTCTTCCACAAATGCGCCTTCCGGGACCGGAACTGGCACCGGATTGTCGGATTCCATCTGCACGCTGGCCTGACGTTTACCCCCCATCAGACGCAAGATTGCATCCGCAGTACGGGCACGCAGCGGCAGTGTCGACTGGTGGCGAATAAAGTTACGACGGGCAATCTGGTTAAACAGTTCGATAATAATCGAGAAGCCAATCGCTGCGTACAGATAACCTTTCGGAATATGGAAGCCAAACCCTTCGGCAACCAGGCTCAAACCGATCATCAGCAGGAAACTCAGACACAGCACCACAACCGTCGGATGTTGGTTCACAAATCGCGTCAGCGGCTTCGAGGCCAGCAGCATCACCGCCATCGCAATCACCACCGCCGCCATCATCACCGGCAGATGGTTGACCATACCGACTGCAGTAATGACCGCATCCAGTGAGAACACCGCATCGAGGATAACAATCTGCGTCACCACAACCCAGAAACTCGCATAGCCTTTTGACTGCCCGGTATCATGTTCACGGTTTTCCAGCCGCTCATGCAGCTCTGTCGTAGCCTTGAACAAGAGGAAGATCCCCCCCAGCAGCATAATCAGATCTCGCCCGGAAAACGCGTAGTCCATGACCGTAAACAGCGGTTTTGTTAGCGTCACCATCCACGAAATAACAGACAGCAGGCCCAGACGCATAATCAGCGCCAGTGACAAACCAATGAGACGCGCTTTATCTCGCTGTTTCGGTGGCAGCTTATCGGCAAGAATTGCAATGAAGACCAGGTTATCGATACCCAGAACAATTTCGAGAACAACAAGCGTGAGCAATCCCACCCAAATCTGCGGGTCCATTAAGAGTTCCATGACAAGCTCCTGCTTAAGGAATGATCAAACTGCGCCCTGAACATCTCAGGCGTTAAAGCAACATGCAGATAAAGTTTGTGGCAAAAAGTGCCAAACTGACAGGCTTGATACGGCCTAAAGGTGAAATGACGTCGGTGACGATCCATATGGTGGGCTACTGCCCTATACTCCTGAGTAATTAAACAGATGCTAAACATAACAGAGACAACTGGTTTTTAGCAAAGATTTACCTTCCTTTGCAATAAGTTGTTTCGGAGATATTTCACCCTTCGAAATTTCTTATGATCGGAAGTTAAATTACGGATCTTCATCACATAAAATATTTTTTTCGATATCTAAAATAATTCACGAAAATCATAGATTTTTCTTTGTAACCCTTATCTGAATCGATTCGATTGCGGACGAGCGATTCAAAATGCATCTTCACGTTGATGTGTTAACGATAATAAAGGAGGTAGCAAGTGACCATTGCTATTGTAATAGGCACACATGGTTGGGCTGCAGAGCAGTTACTTAAAACAGCAGAGATGTTGTTAGGCGAGCAGGAAAACGTCGGCTGGATCGATTTCGTTCCAGGCGAAAATGCCGAAACGCTGATTGAAAAGTATAACGCTCAGTTGGCAAAACTGGATACCAGTAAAGGCGTGCTGTTTCTCGTTGACACATGGGGAGGCAGCCCGTTTAACGCTGCGAGCCGCATTGTCGTCGATAAAGAGCATTACGAAGTTATCGCAGGCGTGAACATTCCCATGCTGGTAGAAACCTTCATGGCGCGTGACGACAACCCCAGCTTCGATGAATTAGTTGCACTGGCGGTTGAAACGGGAAGCGAAGGCGTAAAAGCGCTGAAAGCAAAACCTGTTGAAAAAACCGCTCCTGCCCCCGTCGCAGCACCTAAGGCAGCGGCACCCGCGAAACCGATGGGCCCGAACGACTATATGCAGATCGGCCTTGCGCGTATCGATGACCGTTTAATCCACGGTCAGGTGGCAACCCGCTGGACCAAAGAAACAAACGTAACGCGCATTATTGTCGTCAGCGATGAAGTCGCTGCTGATACCGTGCGTAAAACGTTGCTGACTCAGGTCGCACCGCCAGGTGTGACAGCACACGTGGTTGATGTCGCGAAAATGATCCGCGTCTATAACAACCCGAAATACGCCGGTGAGCGTGTAATGCTGCTGTTCACCAACCCTACCGATGTAGAACGCATCGTCGAAGGTGGCGTAAAAATTACCTCTGTTAACATTGGCGGCATGGCATTCCGCCAGGGTAAAACGCAGGTAAACAACGCGATTTCGGTGGATGAAAAAGACATCGAAGCTTTCAAGAAACTCAACGAACGCGGCATTGAACTCGAAGCCCGTAAGGTTTCTACCGATCAGAAACTGAAAATGATGGATTTGATTGCCAAGGCGAAATAACGACCTGGCATTTACTTAGTTTTCACACTTAAGTCTGTATAGCAATAGGAGAAGTACAATGGAGATTACCACTCTTCAGATTGTGCTGGTGTTCATCGTCGCATGTATCGCGGGTATGGAGTCGGTACTCGATGAATTTCAGTTCCACCGTCCATTGGTGGCCTGTACGCTGATTGGTGCCGTTCTCGGGGATATGAAAACCGGTATTATCATCGGTGGTACCCTGGAAATGATCGCGCTGGGCTGGATGAACATCGGTGCTGCGGTTGCGCCTGATGCCGCACTGGCTTCCATTATCTCTACCGTTCTGGTTATTGCCGGTCACCAAAGTATCGGTGCAGGTATCGCGCTGGCCATCCCGCTGGCAGCAGCAGGCCAGGTTCTGACCATTATCGTTCGTACCATCACCGTAGCATTCCAGCACGCGGCGGATAAGGCGGCCGAAAACGGCAACCTGACGGCGCTCTCCTGGCTGCACGTTTCCTCCCTGTTCCTGCAGGCTATGCGTATCGCTATCCCGGCGGTAATCGTAGCGATTTCTGTCGGTACCAGTGAAGTTCAGAGCATGCTGAACGCAATTCCGGAAGTCGTTACTGGCGGCCTGAATATTGCAGGTGGCATGATCGTCGTAGTGGGTTATGCGATGGTCATCAACATGATGCGCGCAGGCTACCTGATGCCGTTCTTCTACCTTGGCTTCGTCACTGCAGCATTTACTAACTTCAACCTGGTTGCTCTGGGTGTGATTGGTGCCGTAATGGCCATCCTCTACATTCAGCTGAGCCCGAAATATAACCGCGTAGCCGGTGCGCCAGTACAGGCGGCGGGTAACAACGATCTTGATAACGAACTGGACTAGCAGGTGAGCGAAATGGTTGATATGACTAAAACTACCACCGAGAAAAAACTCACTCCGAGTGACATTCGTGGCGTGTTCATTCGTTCTAACCTGTTTCAGGGTTCATGGAACTTCGAACGTATGCAGGCGCTGGGCTTCTGTTTCTCCATGGTACCGGCTATTCGCCGCTTGTATCCGGAAAACAACGATGCGCGTAAGCAAGCCATCAAGCGTCACCTGGAATTCTTTAACACCCATCCCTATGTAGCGGCACCGGTTCTTGGCGTTACACTGGCAATGGAAGAACAGCGTGCGAATGGCGCAGAGATTGACGATGGTGCTATCAACGGTATCAAAGTTGGTCTGATGGGCCCGCTGGCAGGCGTGGGCGACCCGATTTTCTGGGGTACAGTGCGTCCGGTATTCGCCGCGCTCGGCGCGGGCATCGCAATGAGCGGAAGCCTGCTGGGTCCGCTGCTGTTCTTTATCCTGTTCAACCTGGTCCGTCTGGCAACCCGTTACTACGGCGTGGCATACGGCTACCGTAAAGGCGTAGATATCGTTAAAGATATGGGCGGCGGCTTCCTGCAGAAACTGACTGAGGGGGCGTCAATCCTCGGCCTGTTTGTTATGGGGGCCCTGGTGAACAAGTGGACGCATGTGAATATCCCACTGGTGGTTTCCACAATCACCGGTCAGGATGGCCAGACACGCGTGACCACCGTGCAGACAATCCTTGACCAGCTGATGCCGGGCCTGGTTCCTCTGCTGCTGACCTTCGCCTGTATGTGGCTTTTGCGTAAGAAAGTAAACCCGCTGTGGATCATCGTTGGTTTCTTCATCATCGGTATTGCGGGCTACGCTGTCGGCCTGCTCGGCCTGTAAGACTGTTGTAAATCACCGGGGGCTTGCCCCCGGTTTTTTCTATTTAGAGGGTTGAGGATTCATGACTATCACGGACCTGGTGCTGGTTCTTTTTATCTTATCGCTGCTGGCGTATGCCATTTACGATCAGTTCATCATGCCCCGCCGTAATGGCCCCACTCTACTTACTGTTGCCCTGCTTCCACGCAGTCGAGTCGACAGCGTTATCTTCATAGGCTTGATTGTTATTCTGATCTACAACAACATCACCAGCCACGGAGCACAATTCACCACATGGTTATTATGTGCACTGGTGTTAATGGGGTTGTATCTGTTCTGGATCCGTACACCCAAAATTATTTTCAAACAAAAAGGTTTTTTCTTCGCCAATGTCTGGATTGAATATGACCGGATTAAAGAGATGAATTTATCAGAAGATGGTGTGCTGGTGATGCAATTAGAGCAGAGACGGTTACTTATTCGCGTACGAAATATAGACGACCTGGAGAAGATATATAAACTTCTCATTTCAAACCAATAAGTTAGAAATATAGCCTGAACTATGTTTTTTATATCTCAGTGAAAAACAAACATAGCTAAGGCTATATCCCCCCGCCCATATGTTATTTAACTTAACGTTTTATCTATAAATAAATCTAAATGAAAATTGTTTTCATTTAGAAGTCAAATAATATTTCTGCGTTTCTTGTCTTATATTCCAAAAATATGTTAAGGTTGCGCCCGTCGTTGGGGAGTAGCCGATTTCCAGACTCCGGAAATGTACGTGTCAACATACTCGTTGAAAAACGTGGCACGTACGGACTGAACATCACGTTTAGTCAGGCGAGACCATAGGCACATCAACTGCAATGCATATTTGAATGGCTCTGTATAGACAGTGGGTCCGCTCAATGTGCCTGGTTACTGGGGGCAGTGATGTGTTTTATGGAATACCCCGGTCAGGACGCTGTTATGAATATCACTGCAACTGTTCTTCTCGCTTTCGGCATGTCGATGGATGCTTTCGCAGCATCAATTGGCAAAGGCGCCACCTTACATAAACCTAAATTCTCTGAAGCCCTGCGTACCGGCCTTATTTTTGGCGCAGTCGAGACCCTTACGCCGCTGATTGGCTGGGGAATGGGCATGCTTGCCAGCAAATTCGTGTTGGAGTGGAATCACTGGATCGCCTTCATCCTGCTTTTCTTTTTAGGTGGCCGAATGATAATCGAAGGTTTCCGCGACAATGGCGATGAAGACGAAGAGCCACAGCGCCGCCACGGTTTTTGGCTACTGGTTACCACCGCAATCGCCACCAGTCTCGATGCAATGGCCGTCGGCGTGGGTCTGGCCTTTCTTCAGGTGAACATCATCGCGACTGCGCTTGCTATAGGGTGCGCCACATTAATTATGTCTACACTCGGGATGATGATCGGACGTTTTATTGGCCCGATGTTGGGCAAACGCGCGGAAATTCTGGGTGGGGTAGTCCTGATTGGTATCGGTGCCCAGATTCTCTGGGCACACTTTCACGGTTAATCTACACGCTGCCAGATATGAATACTAAAGTCTGTCTGGCAGTCAAATACCGATTTCTTCGCCAGCGCCTCCCAGACTTCCGGTTTTGCTCGCCAGGCAAAAGGCGTCATTTGCAGTAATGCGACCGCCTCACTACCATTGAGCTGCATCTGATAGCCCAGAGCAATACGCTGTTGCAGGACAAAGCCGTCAAGCTGCTCTGTATGTGCCGCATGCAGACGCACCTCATCATAAATCAGCCCCTTAAGCTCCATTAAATGCCGTGGGCCTGGCGTGGCCGTCATCACCCACCCACCCGGTTTAACCACGCGAGCCAGCTCTTCTGCTTTACAAGGTGCGTAGATCCTGATGATGGCGTCCATTGACGCATCGGCAAACGGCAGACGATGACTTGAGGCAACGCAAAAAGTCACTTGTGGATAGCGCCGGGCTGCAGCCTTAATCGCCACTTTCGAAACATCCAGACCAAAGGTCGAGCTATTCGCTATCGCATCCGCGAAAGCGTGGGTGTAGTACCCTTCTCCACAGCCGATATCCAGAATCGACACATCACTTGTTCCCAGCGTCTCGCTGAGCGCATTCACAATCGCATCGCGCAGCGGTTGATAGTGCCCGGCATCCAGAAATGCCCGGCGAGCCTGCATCATTTCCGCACTGTCACCCGGATCGCGCGACCGCTTATGCTGAACCGGCATCAGGTTGACATACCCCTCTTTTGCCACGTCAAACTGATGCCGTCCAGGGCACACAAAACTGTTATTCGCTTGAGTAAGAGGCTGATGACAAAGGGGACAGGAAAACGACATGACAACTCCGGCTGGTGATTTAAGGGCGCAAGTGTAACGCGATTCGCGCCCCGCGAAAATAACTTACAGCGACGGCGAGGTCTGGCTACTACCGTGCATCACCAGCAGATGGTCAGAATCGGCTGGCATCCCGTCGGGTTTCACATTTTCCAGACGCAGGACATCCCCCATGATCTGGCTGAACACCGGGGCCGATACCGCACCGCCGTAGTAAGCGCCGTTTTGTGGGTTATTTATCACCACGACCAGCGCGAATTTCGGATCACTGGCAGGGGCAACCCCTGCCGTATAAGCCACGTATTTGTCGACGTACTTACCGTCATCGCCTATTTTTTTTGCCGTCCCGGTTTTCACCGCAACACGATAATCCCTCACCGCAGCCTTGGTCCCACCTCCGCCGGGTAGCGCAACGCTCTCCATCATATGTTCAACCTGATGCACCAGCGCTTCTGGCATTACGCGGGTTCCTATCACCGGTGGGTCGATACGTGTAATTGAAAGCGGTCGGTAGACGCCAAAACTGCCGATAGTGGCATAGACATGTGCCAGTTGGAGCGGTGTCACCATTAACCCGTAACCGAATGCAAAGGTCGCGCGATCCAAATCGCTCCAGTAACGTCGCTGAGGCATTAAGCCGCTACTTTCTCCGGTGAGACCTAAGCCGGTTGGATCACCGAAGCCAAAGCTTTTATAGGTATCCAGTAGTTTCTGTACCGGCATTGCCAGCGAAAGGTGCGACACACCGGTATCGCTCGATTTCTGCAAAATACCGGTAAGCGATAGCTCAGGGTAAAACCCGACGTCGCGGATACGATGACCATCAACATTAAAGGGGTGGGTATCAATCACGCTGTCAGGCTGCACAATCCCCTGCTGGAGAGCGGTCATGATCACTAATGGTTTGACGGTTGAGCCAGGCTCAAAGGTGTCACTAATTGCACGGTTGCGGAAATCATCCAGTACCGCGCCTTCGCGGTTATTAGGGTTAAAATCGGGAAAACTCGCCATCGACAGGATTTCACCGGTGGCAATACTGATCAGCACCGCCGCACCAGAATCCGCTTTATTCCATGTCACGGCATTGTCCAGCGCATCTTCAGTCACCGTCTGCAGGCGTTCATCAATACTGAGCTGCAATTCGTGCGCGGGAACCGGCATCACTTCCGTGATATTTTCAATCACATGCCCGAACTTGTCTTTGCGCACAAGGCGAGAGCCGGGTTTACCCATCAACTGACTGTTGAAACTTTTCTCCAGGCCTTCAATACCTTGTCCATCAATGTTCGTAAAGCCGATGAGATTCGCCGCCACATGACCTGCGGGATAGAAACGGCGGGATTCTTCGCGCAGATTGATCCCTGGGAGATTAAGATCATCGACCCACTCTGCCTGCTGTGGGGAAATCTGTCGTGCCAGATAGATAAAACGCCCGGTAGGGTTACTGTTTACACGTTCCGCCAGTGAACTGAGTGACAGATGCAGGGTTCTGGCCAGTGCTTGCCAACGCTCGTTATAACCCACGCCCCCCTTGCTTATAATGGTCTTGGGATCGGCCCAAACTGCATTCACTGGCACGCTTACTGCGAGGGGACGTCCTTCTCTGTCGGTAATCATCCCGCGCGGTGAGGCGATGGTGACTTCACGTAACGAACGCATATCCTCCTGCTTGACCAGACTTGTTGGGGTGACGATTTGTAACCACGCAACCCGACCAAGCAACAATCCCAGACTCAACAATATTGCCACACAAAGCAGGGCAAAACGTACGGGAGTAAAATTGCGCGCATCGCCGTCGTTTTTCTTTTTCACCGGGGCTCCAGCATGATAGTTTTTCAGGTGACTGATTTAACGGGAATTACCGGGAGAAAGCGGGAAAAACAATGCTACGAACATCACGCCTTTGCAACAAAGCACTAATGGAGAGGCATTCAGAAATATTTTGACGTAATTTGAATTAAAAAGCCCCGCATAAGCGAGGCTTTATATCTGAATTGGTTGCGCCTGAGCGCTTCAAATAAGTGGTATCGATCAGATAGCTGTTACGTTAACAGCAGCCGGACCTTTCTGGCCGTCCTGAATTTCGAACTCAACGTTCTGGCCTTCAGCCAGAGTTTTGAAGCCGTTACCCTGGATAGCGGAGAAGTGTACGAACACGTCTTTGCTGCCATCAGCCGGAGTAATGAAACCAAAACCTTTGGACTCGTTGAACCACTTAACTTGACCTTTAATCTTTGCCATTTGCAAAATTCCTTAGAGTATTTTCTTCGCCCGCAGGCATAACATAGATAAAACTGAGACATTACTGCTTGAGGCACTAATATAAGGTTCGGCAGAGAAGCGGTATTCAACGTCAACGTGTTTACTCAGGACTTCTTTACTGAAAATGCCACACATAAACAGAACTGTACCTCGTTTAACCCAAACCGTGTTATCACATACAACGTTAATAATGGCAAGCCATTTTTAAACGTGTCTCGATCGGTCGCACAAATCCCGCAGTTCATCAAACAACAACTGCACAGTTATGCGCCAGGCCAGGTAGAGATATATCCCCGCCTCTCACCCTTGCCCCGGCTGGCCTGCGCCGTAGCAGGGACTTTTCTACCATAGCTCATAAGGTTGAACTGTTCCAGATTATCTGTCACGGCCTCTGCCAGATATCATTTTTTATGCTTAGTAATGCATAAAATATCACAAGCATAAAAATGAGATCAGCATTCTGGTTTTGCACCAAAATAATGAAAGAATGATGACAACGCACAAAAAAAAGCAAGAGAAACGTTTCGCTGATAATAAAACGATCGGTATCACAAAAATGACACAATCATATTATTAATCTATGGATAATTATATTTATGTCGAATCAGAGATAAGATATTAATTGGTCAGCGCATCTGGAAAAACGCAGGTTCCACGTGTGCCAACGCAGTAATTGCTGGATTGTTGCAGAAGAAAATAATCTGATATCGTTGACGACAGGATGAAGCATCTGAGAATAGCATCTACAGACTCTCACCCTGTCTTTCTGTTTACTACCGTTCGGCTACCAGGCGAATGATGTCATCATCTTTATCCTGAGTTTGCACCGCAGCAGGCTCTTCTGCTTTTTCCGGTTCGTTAGCTTCACAAAGACGACGGAGCAATGCGTTCTGTCGTTTTTGCTGATCCAACAACGCCTCAAGCAGTTCAATCTGCTCGTTGGTACGCGAACTTGCCCGATTGATGAAAAACCACAATACAAGCCCGATGACCAGAACCACCACCGATACCGCTAAAGACGCAAAACTCAACGCGCCAGAATTCAAAACTTCGTTCATTTCACCACCTCAATGTAGACAGCGTAGTTTACCACTGCCGCACAAGAAGGTAATCAACTGTTACTGAAATGCGCTTACCAGGGAATAAATTTATTGATGGCGCAAATTCCGCTGAAAAATTGTACGTCCTGATCGCACATGATGTTGAACACCTGCGCCCACATCAGTATGCATACCAGCACGACAACTATCAGGACCACCCATCGAATTTTTTTCACTCCAACTCCACTCTCCGAATCTACAGCTTATGTTGATAAATTATCATGAGTTACCTAAACCCTAAGTTAACTGTAACGGCATTAAATGTTTTTAGGAATGATTCACTTGTTTCATCCCATGTACGGGCTAATCTAATAATAACGAGAAAAGATAAGAGGTTGTAATGCGTCTGATTATCCGCGCTATTGTGTTGCTCGCTCTGGTTTGGATCGGTTTATTACTGAGTGGCTACGGCGTTTTGATAGGAAGTAAGGAGACTGCAGCAGGTCTGGGCCTGCAATGTCAGTATCTGACCGCCCGTGGGACCAGCACCGCGCAATACGTCCATACCAACAGCGGCATCATTGGCCTGTCAGATTGTCCCCTGTTGAGGAAAAGCACTGTAGTTATCGATAACGGTTAATATAGCAGCAAAAAGTCAGTATGTTATTTGCTCCGGCTACGGCGTCAGGTCGTAAAAAACCCGATACGCTGTATCGGGTTTTTTGCATATCGCAACGCGTTAAAATCAGAACGGGTAATCGTTATAACCCATTTGCTCTGAAATCTTACGCGCTGCAGTGTGCAGCATTTCGACATATTCGTGCAAACGTTCTTCAGAAAAACGCAGCGTCGGGAATGAGATACTCAGACCTGCAATAACCACACCGAAACGATCAAATACCGGTACACCTATGCAGCGCAGTCCTTCTTCCTGCTCCTCGTTGTCTTCGCCATAGCCCTGCTCACGGACTTTGTCCAGCAATACCAGCAACTCATCGGTGTTCGTGATTGTACGATCGGTACTGCGTTTGTACTCAATACCATCCAGAATTTGTTTCACTTCATCGCGGTCACGCCATGCCAGCAGCACTTTACCAATGGCGGTACTGTACAGCGGATTACGACGACCTACACGGGAATACATGCGCAAATTGTACATCGAGTCGATTTTATGGATGTAGACAATGCTGTCTTCATCCAGCGCACCGAGATGTACCGTTTCTTTGGTCAGACGCGAAAGCTCGCGCATCTGGATGTCAGCGCTACGGATCAGATCAACGTTTTGTAATGCACGCGCGCCCAGCTCAAATAGTTTCAGGGTCAGGGAATATTTCTCAGACTCGCCTTCTTGTGCCACATAACCCAGCGTTTTCATGGTCTGCAAAAAGCGGTAAACGGTGCTTTTAGACATCATGACGCGTTGTGACAATTCGGTAATACCAATTTCGCGCTCTTCACCCAGCGCCTGCAGGATGCCAAAAACCTTCAGCACGGAAGATACAGAATCGGGTTGTTTATCCAGATCTGCGATAGCCATTTACCACCTCATTGCGAGTGTTTTATAAAAATCAGAACCGGTTTTTATTATAATTTCACGTACCAGCCGTCGCAATCTGTCTTTGCTCACTTAGTTACAAATCTGCGACCTAACGCCTGAATATCAATGCTAAAATTATTATTCTCATCATAATTTCCGACAAAATTGACTTCCTATGGAAAAAAATCAGGCTGATGGCCTGCCATTGCCCCAGCGGTACGGTGCAATTTTAACCATTGTTATTGGCATCTCTATGGCTGTACTGGACGGCGCAATTGCTAACGTTGCCCTGCCGACGATTGCCACCGATCTTCAGGCCTCCGCGGCCAGCTCAATCTGGGTCGTTAACGCCTACCAAATCGCAATTGTCGTATCACTCCTGTCACTCTCATTTTTGGGTGATATGTTTGGCTACCGACGCATATACAAGTGCGGACTGGTGGTATTTCTGCTCGCATCACTTTTCTGTGCCCTTTCCGATTCGCTGCACATGCTAACACTGGCGCGTGTGGCTCAGGGTTTCGGCGGAGCGGCATTGATGAGCGTAAATACAGCACTCATTCGCCTGATTTATCCGCAACGTCAGCTTGGGCGAGGCATGGGGATCAACTCCTTTATCGTGGCGGTTTCCTCAGCAGCAGGCCCGACTATTGCAGCAGCGATCCTCTCTATTGCCTCGTGGAAATGGTTGTTTCTGATTAACGTCCCACTGGGAATTATCGCGTTGCTGCTGGCCATGCGCTTCCTGCCACCTAATACACCGCGTAGCAATAAGCCACGTTTTGATCTGCCCAGCGCGGTGATGAATGCGCTAACGTTTGGTTTGCTAATCACCGCACTTAGCGGTTTTGCACAAGGGCAATCACTTACGTTAATTGGTGCTGAGCTCGTAGGCCTCATCGTGGTAGGTTTCTTTTTTATCCGTCGTCAGCTCGCACTGCCAGTACCGTTACTACCGGTTGATCTGCTACGGATCCCCCTTTTTTCACTCTCAATTTGTACGTCGATATGTTCATTCAGCGCGCAAATGCTGGCGATGGTTTCCTTGCCCTTCTTTTTACAAACCGTACTGGATCGTAGCGAAGTCGAAACAGGGTTACTACTGACCCCGTGGCCGCTCGCAACCATGGTCATGGCGCCGCTGGCTGGTTATCTGATTGAACGCGTTCATGCGGGTCTTTTAGGTGCGCTGGGGATGGCCGTCATGGCAAGCGGGTTATTTTCGCTGGTGCTACTGCCTGCCGCACCTTCTGATTTTAATATCATCTGGCCGATGATTTTATGCGGTGCGGGTTTTGGCTTGTTCCAGTCACCGAATAATCACACCATCATCACCTCCGCACCACGTGAACGCAGTGGCGGTGCGAGCGGGATGCTGGGAACGGCACGCTTGCTTGGACAAAGTACCGGGGCAGCGCTGGTTGCATTGATGCTAAACCAGTTTGGCGACAGCGGCACGCACGTCTCGCTGATTACTGCGGGCATCCTGGCAACTGTTGCGGCAATTGTTAGCGGATTACGCATAACCCAACCCCGGATTAATGCATAAAAAAAGCGCGTCTTTCGACGCGCTTTTGCTTTTTCGTTTACCACGGACTACTTCAGGTATTCACCACTACGCAGCGCTTCAATACGTTTATCCAACGGTGGGTGAGTCATAAACAGCTCACTCAACGATTTGGATTTACCGTTGATGCAGAACGCCATCATGCTGGTCGCTTCCTGCGGCTCATAACTGGTTTTCAGACGCTGCAATGCGGCAATCATCTTCTCACGACCAACCAGTTTTGCAGAA
Source organism: Citrobacter sp. U14242 (assembly GCF_046555775.1). NCBI lineage: Bacteria > Pseudomonadati > Pseudomonadota > Gammaproteobacteria > Enterobacterales > Enterobacteriaceae > Citrobacter > Citrobacter sp. U14242. Next base: position 178,409 of record NZ_JBKGLW010000009.1, on the reverse strand, counting down.
CCTGCATCCGCATGGAATTCACGATGGCGTGAGAACCACATGGTAATAATGCTCGCCAGAATACCAAACACCAGCTCCAGGACCGTCGCCACGGCAAAATAGATTAATGGATTGCCGTTACTTTCCTCCCCTTCATCGCGGTTCCCGCCCATAAAACCAGCGGCAATCTGCGCAAGAATACGCGAAATGAAGATAACAAAGGTGTTCACTACCCCCTGAATCAGCGTCATGGTAACCATATCGCCATTGGCAATGTGGCTAATTTCATGCGCAATAACAGCTTCAGCTTCATCCGGGCTCATGTTTTGCAGCAGGCCAGTACTAACGGCTACCAGCGAAGCATCCCGGCGTGCGCCGGTAGCAAACGCGTTAATATCCGGCGCATGGTAAATAGCCACCTGTGGCATAGCGATCCCGGCCTGACGAGCCTGTGTCGCTACCGTATTCATCAGCCAGCGTTCTCTCTCATTACGCGGCTGCTCAATAACTTCTCCACCAACGGACTTTAACGCCATCCATTTGGACATCAGCAGCGAAATGAAGGAACCACCAAAACCAAACAGCAGTGCCATAATTAACAAGCCTTGAACGCTGCTTGACTGGATCCCTGTCAGGCTCAATACCAGCCCGAAAACGACCATCACAGCCAGGTTCGTCAGCAGGAAGAGCGCGATTCGCATCATAATTTTCTTTTAACCTCAATTTAACAAAACGCACTATGCGATTACCCATATCGTATGGGTCTTACGGCTATTTTCAAGCATGCCTAGGTGCTAAGTCACCAGAAAGACACAACTTTACATTTTAACGTATCAGACTGACGACTTCATGCGTTTGTTAAAAAAACAGGCACAATTTCTTGTGCCTGTTTGACGTTATTGACTGGTCGCGGGCTGTTCCGCTGGCTTTTCTTTTTCAAGATGCGCCAGGTCGAGCGCGATTTTCACCGTTTCATCCAGATACGGATCTGGCTCCTGGTAATCCTTCGGCAGATCGTCCAGTTTCTTCAGCAACGGCTTACCTTCTCGCTTAAACCGATCGTTGATACGTGCCAGACGCATTGCGTCATCTTCGTTATTCTCTTTCTCACGCTGGGCGTAATTCAAAGAGGCGATGTTGCGCTTATCCTTCATCGCGTTGAAACGCGCAATGTCTTTCATGATGTACTGGAACTCAGGATCGTTCGCAATACGCGCATTGTGCTCTTTCAGCAATTCCGGTCCAAACGGCGTCAGGTTATCGGACTTAGTGTAGGTTGCAGCATCAATGCTGTCCCACGGCAGCGCGTTATCTTCGAACTTCTCACCGGTTTCGGTTTCTTCATTACCTGTCGGCATGATGATATCCGGCGTTACGCCCTTACGCTGCGTGCTGCCACCATTAACGCGGTAGAACTTCTGAATGGTGTACTGAACAGAACCCAGTGCCGGCCATTCCGGACGCAGCATCTGATCGTAAATACGATTCAGAGAACGATACTGCTGTACGGTGCCTTTACCAAACGTCGGTTCACCGACAATCAGCGCACGGCCGTAATCCTGCATCGCCGCGGCAAAAATCTCTGATGCCGAGGCACTGAAGCGATCAACCAGCACGACCAGCGGGCCTTTGTAGTAAACAACGCCATCGGTATCGCTGTCTTCACGCACTTTACCATTGTTGTCGCGAACCTGAACCACCGGACCAGAAGGTATAAACAGACCAGAAAGCGATACGGCTTCGGTCAGTGCTCCACCACCGTTGGTGCGCAGATCGATAATCACGCTGCTGACATTCTGTTTTTCCAGTTTCTGCAGTTGAACTTTGACATCATCTGTCAGGCCAACATAAAAACCCGGAATATCCAGAACACCGACTTTTTCTTTGCCAACGGTTTTCACCGACATTTTAACGGCACGGTCTTCCAGGCGAATACGCTCACGCGTCAGCGTAACAGTACGTGTCTTGGTGCCCTTACCTGCCGGCAGGATTTCAAGGCGAACCTTGCTGCCTTTTGGTCCTTTGATCAGCGCGACAACATCATCCAGACGCCAGCCAATCACATCCACCATGCCTTTACCGGTCTGACCGACGCCAACAATACGATCGCCAACGCTTATCGCTTTGCTCTTAGCTGCCGGGCCACCTGCAACCATGGAGTTAATGACGGTGTAGTCATCATCCATTTGCAGAACCGCGCCAATACCTTCCAGAGACAGGCTCATTTCAGTATTGAACTGCTCAGTATTACGTGGAGACAGGTAGTTAGTATGCGGATCGATTTCGCGTGCAAACGCGGTCATCGCCAGTGAGAACACATCTTCACTGTTTGTCTGTGCCAACCGGCGGATGGCGAATTTGTAACGACGTGTCAGTGTTTCACGGATTTCAGCATCGGTTTTACCCGTCAACTTCAGGCTGAGTTCGTCAAATTTAACCTTACCGTCCCACAGCGCGTTCAGCTCTGCTTCGCTCTTCGGCCACGGAGCTTTACTCCGATCAAGGTTAAAATTGTCGTTACCGGTGAAATCCATTGGACGTGCCAGTACGCTTAATGCGTACTGGTAACGTTCAAACCGGCGCTTCTGCGCCAGATTATAGAGATCGTAAAAGACATCGAGTTTGCCGGTACGCAGTTCATCACCGAGGACGGTTTTCTTTTTGGCAAACTGCTCAATATCGCTCGCCAACAGCACGTTATGGCTGTAGTCGAGCAGATTCAGATAGCGGTCAAAAATTTTCGCCGAAAACGCCTGATCCAGATCGAACTGGCGATAATGTGAACGCGTAAAGCGTGATGTCACACGTTCACTCACCGTCGCATGCTGGGTTTCTTCCTTTAAAACGGGGAGTTGATCGGCACGCGTGATGTCTTCCACAGCGAGTGCCTGGCCTGCAAATGCAAGCAGACCAGCTAACGCAGTAAGCCTAAAAAAAGTGTTCATGCCAGGCCTGGCCTCCGTTTCAGAACACCAGGTGTTCTGCGCGTACAATCAAAGACATACCCGAATTCAGCTGTACACGGACGCCATCTTTGGTGATTTCTAATACGGTGGCATCCATCGCATTGTTACCTGCTTTCACCTTCAGAGACTGCCCTACCGTCAGCACTGAAATATCAGATACTGGGGTATGCTGTTCTTCACGAGGAGCACGCGGTGCTTTTGCAACTGGTTTTTCAGCGCGAGGTTTACGCTCAGCACCCTCTTTACGACGTGGTGCCGGGCGCGGCTTACGTTCACGACGCGGTGCGTCTTCTTTTTCACCCGCAGCGGCCGCCGCTTCGCGTTTTTTCGCCTGTTGCTCTGCACGTTGCGCCTGAACGCGGGCTTTCGCTTCTTCAAGCTGTTTACGCGCATGCTCAACGTGTTGCTCATCCAGCTCACCACATGGGTTACCGTCGAGGTCAACACGCGTTGCGCCCAGCTTAACGCCGTACAGATAACGCCAGCTTGATGTATAGAGACGTAAGGCCGAACGGAGCTGTGTTTTACTGAGGTTCATTTCACCCTCAACACGCTCTACCAAATCCTGAAAAATGCCAATTTTCAGCGGGCGCGCTTCGCCTTCCGCACTAAAACACTGCGGGAAGCGTTCGGCCAGAAACGCGATGACTTCTTTACTGCTATTCAACTTAGGTTGATTTTCCATGAAATTTCCTGATTACAACGGACGTAGCCAACAAGCGCAGGCATGAACAGGCGTCATTATAATGACGTCATCAGTAATTGCTACGTTATCCGTTGATTATCCTGCGACGGTCGCAAAGAATTTTTTGTAATCCGTCGTTGCAAGCACGGTTTCAAGCTGTACCACCAGCGTCCGCAGCCCCTGTTCATCTTCTTCAGTAAAGCGACCAAACGCTGTGCTATCAATGTCCAACACGCCGATAATTTGATTCTCAACCGTAATCGGCAGAACGATTTCCGCATTGCTGGCGGCATCACAAGCGATATGGCCATCAAAGGCATGCACGTCCTCTATACGCTGAACCTGATTCTGCGCCACCGCAGTACCGCACACGCCGCGCCCTACCGGGATGCGTACACAGGCGATTTTCCCCTGGAAGGGACCGAGCACCAGCGTATTGTTCTCAAGCAGGTAAAAACCTGCCCAGTTCACTTCTGCAAGACGTTCGTACAATAACGCGCTGGTATTCGCCAACGTTGCCAGAAAACTGGTTTCACCTGCCATTAATGCCTGAAAATCCCGGTTCAGATCCGTGTATAGCTCTATTTTGTTCATTATGTAATCACTTAGTTGTCTTACTTAAAACTGCAGCCCACTAAAATAAACATTAAATGCGTAAATGCTCAAGATCATTCCCGTCATGGGTTAAGATAACATTACTTCAACACTTTGATTCGCGATACATGGCCCTTACTCATCCACGCATCACGCCGACTAAAAAAATAGCGATCAGGTCCATTGGTGAAGCGCTACCCCGTGCGCATTACCAACGATGTCCTGAATGTGACCTGCTGTTTAGCTTGCCGAAAATGCGTTCGCACCAAAGTGCATTCTGCCCACGCTGTCAGGCTAAAATTCGTGACGGCCGTGACTGGTCGTTAACGCGACTGGCGGCAATGGCTTTCACCATGCTGTTACTGATGCCCTTTGCATGGGGAGAGCCGCTACTGCACATCTATTTATTAGGCATACGCATTGACGCGAATGTGGTACAGGGCATCTGGCAGATGACCCGGCAAGGCGATCCGCTGACCGCATCCTTCGTACTGTTTTGCGTCATTGGTGCTCCCGTGATACTCGTGTCATCAATCGCTTATCTGTGGTTTGGCAATATCCTCGGCATGAACCTGCGCCCGGTATTATTGATGCTGGAAAGGCTTAAAGAGTGGGTCATGCTTGATATCTATCTTGTCGGTATCGGTGTCGCCTCTATCAAAGTGCAGGACTATGCTTTTCTGCTGCCCGGAGTGGGACTCTATGCTTTTATCGCACTGGTGATCCTGAGCATTTTGACGCTATCGCACCTCAATGTTGAGCAGTTATGGGAACGCTTTTATCCACAAAGGCCTGCACGCCGCCCCGACGGACAGCTTCGTGTTTGCCTCGGCTGTCACTTTACAGGTTATCCTGATGCCCGAGGCCGTTGTCCCCGTTGCCATATTCCATTACGCTGGCGCAGAAATCAGAGCATCCAAAAGTGCTGGGCAGCGCTGCTGGCCTCGATTGTCCTGTTGCTGCCTGCTAATCTGCTGCCCATCTCAATCATTTACGTTAACGGTGCCCGTCAGGAAGACACTATTCTGACCGGCATCATGTCCCTGGCGAACAGCAACGTTGGTGTAGCAGCCATTGTTTTTATCGCCAGTATTCTGGTGCCATTCACCAAAGTGATTGTGATGTTTACGTTGTTGTTCAGTATCCAGTTTAAATGTGAACAAGGATTACGCACCCGCATCCTGCTACTCCGTATGGTGACCTGGATTGGTCGCTGGTCGATGCTGGACCTGTTTGTTATCGCCTTAACAATGTCGCTGATAAATCGCGATCAGATACTTGCTTTTACTATGGGGCCGGCTGCGTTTTATTTCGGTGCAGCGGTAATATTGACTATTCTTGCAGTGGAATGGCTGGACAGCCGCTTACTTTGGGATGCACATGAGTCAGGAAACGCCCGCTTCGCAGATTGAAGCGCAGATTAAAACAAAACGCCGTATCTCTCCATTCTGGCTGCTGCCGTTCATCGCGCTGATGATTGCAGGATGGCTCATCTGGGGCAGCTACGAAGATCGTGGCAATACCGTGACCATCGACTTTATGTCCGCAGACGGCATTGTGCCAGGTCGGACTCCCGTGCGCTATCAGGGGGTCGAAGTTGGCACCGTGCAGGATATCAGCCTGAGTAAAGATCTGCGCAAAATTGAAGTTCGGGTCAGCATCAAGTCCACCATGAAGGATGCTCTGCGCAAAGACACGCAATTCTGGCTGGTAACGCCGAAGGCATCACTGGCGGGCGTTTCTGGCCTCGATGCGCTGGTTGGAGGGAACTATATCGGGATGATGCCGGGCACCGGCGAGCCGGAAGATCATTTCGTCGCGCTCGACACGCAGCCAAAATATCGGCTGAATAATGGCGATTTAATGTTGCATCTGCAAGCACCCGACTTAGGTTCTCTCAACAGTGGTTCGTTGGTTTATTTCCGCAAGATCCCGGTAGGCCGGGTCTATGACTACACCATCAACCCCAATCATCAGGGGGTAACCATCGATGTACTGATTGAGCGTCGCTTTACCAATCTGGTGAAAAAAGGCAGTCGTTTCTGGAATGTGTCCGGGGTGAATGCCGATGTCAGCCTGAGCGGCGCAAAGGTAAAACTGGAAAGTCTGGCCGCGCTGGTCAATGGTGCCATAGCCTTTGACTCCCCAGAAGATTCTCAACCTGCCGCCGCCGACGACACGTTTGGGTTATATCAGGATCTCGCCCACAGCCAACGTGGCGTGATCGTCAAACTTGAGCTACCCAGCGGCGATGGACTGAAGGCTGGATCAACCCCGCTGATGTATCAGGGCCTGGAAGTCGGGCAACTGACCAGGCTGGATTTGAATCCAGGTGGTAAGGTTACCGGTGAAATGACCGTCGACCCCAGCGTTGTCACGCTACTGCGCGACGGCACGCGCATTGAGTTACAAAACCCCAAATTATCATTAAACGATATGAGCCTGAGCTCGCTGTTAACAGGAAAAACGTTTGAACTGGTGCCCGGCGAAGGTGAACCACGTAGTCAGTTTGTGGTGATCCCCGGTGAGCAGTCCCTGCTTCATGATCCCGGCGTTATGACGCTTACGCTGACCGCCCCGGAAAGTTACGGCATCGATGCCGGCCAGCCGCTGATCCTTCATGGCGTACAGGTCGGTCAGGTTATCGAGCGGAAGCTATCAAGCAATGGCGTTTCATTTATCGTTGCTATCGAACCGCAGCATCGTGCACTGGTGCAAGGTGACAGCAAATTCGTGGTTAATAGTCGAGTGGATGTCAAAGTGGGCATTGATGGCGTTGAGTTCCTTGGCGCCAGCGCCAGCGAATGGATAAGCGGTGGTATTCGCATTTTACCTGGCACCAAAGGTGAAATGAAAAAAAGCTATCCGCTGTATGCAAACCTTGAAAAAGCTATTGAGAACAGCCTGAGCGATCTGCCAACCACAACCGTCAGCCTGAGCGCCGAGACACTACCAGATGTGCAGGCCGGGTCAGTGGTGCTATACCGTAAATTCGACGTCGGTGAAGTCATTAGCGTACGCCCTCGTGCCGATGCATTTGATATCGATCTGCATATCAAACCGGAATACCGTAATCTGTTAACCAGCAACAGCGTGTTCTGGGCTGAAGGTGGCGCAAAAGTTCAGCTTAACGGCAGCGGCCTGACCGTACAGGCCTCTCCCCTGTCGCGGGCGCTAAAAGGGGCGATTAGCTTCGATAACCTGAGCGGTGCCGGCGCCAGCCAGCGTAAAGGCGACAAGCGTATTTTGTACGCGTCAGAGACCGCTGCACGTGCGGTAGGTGGACAGATTACTCTGCACGCATTTGACGCCGGAAAACTCGCCGCAGGGATGCCAATTCGCTACCTGGGGATTGATATAGGTCAGATCCAGACCCTTGAACTGCTCACCAGCCGTAACGAAGTTCAGGCAAAAGCGGTGTTGTATCCGGAGTATGTCCAGACGTTTGCGCGTAGCGGTACACGTTTCTCGGTAATTACCCCGCAAATTTCGGCGGCAGGTGTGGAACATCTGGATACTATCTTACAGCCCTACATTAACGTGGAACCAGGGCGCGGTAATCCGCGCCGTGATTTTGAACTGCAGGAAGCGACGATTACTGATTCACGTTACCTTGATGGTCTGAGTATCGTGGTAGAAGCGCCAGAAGCGGGATCACTAAATATCGGTACTCCGGTTCTGTTCAGAGGTATTGAAGTGGGGACCGTCACGGGCCTGACGCTGGGTTCACTGTCCGATCGCGTGATGGTGGCCATGCGCATCAGTCAGCGCTACCAGCATCTGGTGCGCAATAACTCCGTGTTCTGGCTGGCATCTGGCTACAATCTCGATTTCGGCCTCACCGGCGGCGTTGTGAAGACGGGTACATTCAATCAGTTTATTCGCGGTGGTATCGCGTTTGCCACCCCACCAGGTACGCCACTGGCGCCGAAAGCGCAGGCGGGTAAACACTTCCTGCTGCTGGAGAGTGAACCGAAAGAATGGCGTCAATGGGGAACCGCCCTGCCACGCTAATTTTTCCCCCGCGCCGGCGTACTCGCGCTGGCGCGGTTAGCTTCATCAGACTTCAAGCAGGAGCGTTGTTGTCCTGTAACTCGAATTATTGAGGGTATATGCTACACTGCGCACTTGTTTTTTTGCCGGTGGTACCAAGTGGCTTATTTTCCTGACGCCTTTCTGACACAAATGCGTGAAGCAATGCCTTCCACGCTCTCTTTTGAAGATTTTCTCGCAGCCTGCCAGCGCCCATTACGCCGCAGTATCCGCATCAATACGCTGAAAATCTCCGTTGCCGATTTTCTCGACTTAACCGCGCCTTATGGCTGGTCACTCACTCCGATTCCCTGGTGTGCTGAAGGCTTTTGGATTGAGCGCAACGATGAAGAATCTGTACCGCTCGGCAGCACAGCTGAACATTTAAGCGGACTGTTTTATATTCAGGAAGCCAGTTCGATGTTACCTGTTGCTGCGTTATTTGCCGACGGCAATATCCCGGAGCGGGTGATGGATGTTGCCGCCGCGCCAGGCTCTAAAACCACGCAAATTGCCGCCAAAATGAATAATCAGGGTGTTATTCTGGCGAATGAATTTTCTGCCAGCCGCGTCAAAGTTCTGCATGCCAATATCAGTCGTTGCGGGATTGCGAACGTCGCACTCACTCATTTTGATGGCCGTGTGTTCGGCGCCGCGTTGCCAGAAACGTTCGATGCCATTCTGTTGGACGCACCGTGTTCAGGCGAAGGCGTCGTACGTAAAGATCCCGATGCACTAAAAAACTGGTCCATCGAAAGCAATCTGGACATTGCTGTTACCCAGCGCGAACTGCTTGATAGTGCCTTTCACGCCCTTCGCCCCGGCGGCACATTGGTTTATTCCACCTGCACACTTAACCGTGATGAAAATGAATCCATCATGAAGTGGCTGATAGAGACTTATCCGGACGCCGTCGAATTTCTTCCGCTGGGTGATTTATTTCCGGAGGCCGGACGCGCCCTGACACCAGAGGGATTCCTGCACGTCTTCCCACAAATTTATGACTGTGAAGGATTCTTTGTCGCACGTTTGCGAAAAACTGCCTCTATACCTGCACTGCCAGCGCCGAAATATAAGGTGGGAAATTTCCCCTTCAGCCCGCTGAAAAGCCGGGAAGCCGCACAAATCACCCAGGCCGCTACCGCCTGTGGATTGCAGTGGCAAGACAATCTGCGCCTTTGGCAGCGTGATAAAGAAATTTGGTTATTCCCGACAGATATTGAACCGCTGATTGGTAAAGTTCGTTTTTCCCGCCTCGGGATTAAACTCGCTGAAACCCACAATAAGGGTTACCGCTGGCAGCATGAGGCTGTTATTGCGCTTGCTAACCCAGAACATCACAATGCATTTGAACTGACGCTTGAAGAAGCGGAAGAGTGGTATCGCGGCAGAGATGTCTACCCACAAACCGCACCAACTACCGACGATGTACTGGTCACGTTCCAGCATCAGCCGATTGGGCTGGCAAAACGTATTGGATCACGGTTGAAGAACAGTTATCCACGCGATCTTGTCCGGGATGGTAAACTCTTTACAGGATAACGCACGTTTTTACTGGCGCTTTTGCTAACGTTGACTACGCTGAAAAAGGGCGGCCTAACTGGTCGTACCACAACAGCAAATCTACGGAGAGCACGATGATGAAAACCAGTGTGCGCATTGGCGCTTTTGAAATCGACGACGCCGAGTTACATGGCGAATCGCCGGGGGACCGAACGTTAACCATTCCTTGTAAATCCGATCCGGATTTATGTATGCAACTGGACGCCTGGGATGCCGACACCAGCGTCCCGGCCCTTCTCAATGGAGAACATTCCGTTCTATTCCGCGAGCACTACGATCGTAAGTCAGATGCCTGGGTCATGCGCTTTGCCTGATTCAAAAAGAACCCGTCGCCAGACGGGTTATTTATTGGCGTTAAAACAATTGAATCTACGTACGCAGGCGGAGAAGACAGCGATGGTTTCCCCCGCAGCCCGCACACTATAAGCGAGTTCCCGGCTTCGCGTTGAATCCATCACCACACCAAATTCAGGCAGCGACCGCAATCCCATCAGGAGCGAACTCAACGCGCCAGCAGCGGTCATGAAAATCAACACCGTTGCGCCATTTGGCGATTTGACTATCGATACCGGAACCTATTCTCTGCTATGAAAGGACAGGCAAGATGAGGTCGTAAGAAAATTTACCCATTGGTTGCAATCTTTTGAACTGCCCGGTGTAACGCCCCAGCCCTTCACGAGTGAGCACACTATGACGCGTTAACTTATTTCTCCTCGCCCCATTAACTGCAATTTCTTCTACACTATTGATACGGCAACACAATTTGAGGATGGGATGTTCACGCTGATTCTATTTGTTTGCTACCTGGATGGCGGTTGTGAAGATATCGTGGTTGATGTCTACAATACGGAACAGCAGTGCCTAATTTCGATGGACGATCAGCGTATTCGCAACGGCGGATGCTTACCTGCCGAAGACTATATCGACAGCTTCTGGCGTCCTGCTCAGGAATATAGTGATTTCTAATTATTGTAACTGCACCAACGTTAGCTCACCGCCAAATACCGCGCCGGTATCAATATAGTGCAGATTATCGCGATCAAGCCGATGGCGCAGAGGCGTATGGCCAAACCAAAAGTGATCTGCGCCATGAATTCCACTGCTTTTATTCATTAATCGCGCACGATCCCACAACACCCGTTGCAAATCGACCTCTTTTCGCCACAGATAATCATTATCCGGGTAATCGGCGTGGGCAATCACGTGTACGCCAGTCTGACAATGCAGTTCCAGAATCCACGGTAATTGCTGACAGGCTTCAAGAGCAAACCTTGCCGCGGGTTGTGCTGCCTGCGCAAACCACGCCCCTCCATTCATAAACCACAACTGCAGATCCCCCGTCACCAGTGCATCCAGCGCCATCTGCTCGTGGTTCCCCCTGACCGCCACGATCCAGTTCCGGCGAAGCAACTGTAGACAGCGCAGACTATCAGGCCCACGATCGGTAACATCGCCGACAGAAACCAGCAGATCCCGCCACGGGTCAAACCGACACTGGCGCAATTTATCCATCAGCATAGAAAAACAGCCGTGAATATCCCCCACGACCCAGATGTGACGCCAGTTTGTTCCCTCTACCCTCTGGTAGACGTTGTCAGGCTGCCCCATATAACCTTCTGCATTCTTGTTACGCTCACCTTTAAGTTTAGCAATAACAGCAACAGGCACCGTACCGTAGAGTTTGCGCAGCAAATGTTCAATTGTTTATATGTAGTTGAGCATTCAGCATTCTTCCTCTGGCGGTAACAACAACTAGCGGTGTCGGTTTTAGTTCATAGCGGTCCAATATCCGCGAAAGAAGGTCTTTAATAAACAGGATAAATCCTGAGCGATGATATTCCTCAATTTCAATAAATGTGTCTTCCTTTATTTCTAACGTAACTGGATTGATATAGTTTAAACCCAGATACTCATTGATTTTATTACATTCATCCAAAGCTGCCTTACTGCAAATCCCTATGGGCAGTTCAAAAAATTCCCTTCGCCGATTGACCCTATAAGGTTTAAGGCGTGCATGGACGTGTCTCTCTGCCTCCTGATAGTTACCTACCTGACAAGCCATCAGACATCAAAGGGCAACGGCACGCCTGTCATCCCATTAAATAACTGCTTAGCCCTCTGTTCTGGCATGTTCTTTGTGAAACCTGTTTTGAAGCGGCTTTTCTGAAAGGCTTCATTCTTCAGAATAAAGACATAGCCACTTGAATCATTCATACATTCTTTCCATTTAATCTAATTCCATAACGAAAAGTTAAATGTGCCCCCCTTTAAACTCACGCCCTGAATTTCTTACACTAACTCTTTCCAGAATTAATAGAATTATTAATGTGTTAAGATGTTATCCTGACTGATAAAACACGACCAATGTTATATTTTCTCTTTATCCGATAAGTCCGTGTACCGGGACGCGAGTTGTAAGTAAAGACGCCGACACTCAGAAAAAAGGACCGAAAAGTACTTGGATGTGTGAAAGAAAATGTTTAGATTGTAGTAACAGCTTACGGAGACCGAAGAGGATTTTTCGTGTATTTCGGGGCTATGTCTTATAACTAGCTGGTTTATAAGGCACATAAAAAGAGACCGAATACGATTCCTGTATTCGGTCCAGGGAAATGGCTCTTGGGAGAGAGCCGTGCGCTAAAAGTTGGCATTAATGCAGGCTAAGTTACCCTGCCATTTAAGAATAGATGACAGCGCCAGGTTTTCCAGTCCGCGACTAAAGTGGTCTGAAAAAAAGGGTGATTGCCACTCGCTACAATGTAAAAACCGCAAGTTCTCCTGTGAGATCCTTGCGGTTTTTTATTGGAAATCAGAGCACTACATCTGACAATTAACAGAGCTTTTCTGCACGCTCGATAAACGGAGCAAGGCTCATTTTTTCGCCAGGTTTAGCTGGATCGTCGATCTGGATAATGTCGATCGGTTTTGCCGTGGTTTTACCGCTCTCAACCTGCTGTCTGGCAACATCATTCAGCGGGTATTGCACCAGCGTGCTGGGGTTGATGACATACAGCGCGTTGCCCGGACGGCAGGTCAGCATCACCTCTTCACGATTAAACGCCCATTTATCTTTGCCAACCTCAAAACGACTGACGGTAATAACCTGCGGCGCAGCCAGTGCCGCTCCCGAACTTGCCAGTAGCAATAAAGAGATAATGATTTTTTTCATACGTTTTGCCAGTCCATCAGAACGGTTCGAGGGTTGCAAACAGGCTGACAATTGCCAGCACAACAGCGCCTATCCCCCATTCCAGCTTCGTCATCCAAATAAAATAGAGGGTCATGCAGCGGTTATCCTGCTGCATACGTGGAACAAGAACATACCGATTCACCAGCGCAATCGCCACCATTAGCATGACCAGGGCACATTTTAACAACAGCAGTTTCCCATAAGCCGCATGCCAGGGAACAGAAAAACCGACAATAAACAGCGCATTCATGATGCCGGTTAACAACACGCCAATAACAAAAAGATGCCCATAGCGGGAGAAGCGCATCATGGTACCGATGGCTTGATCGCGCCAGCGTCCTTGTGCCATTTTCATACAGTAGAATACCGGCAGCAAGCCGCCAAACCAGGCAGCAGCGCATATCAGATGCAGCGCATGGTTAATCTGATGAAGTGTACCAGTTAGACTATCGTGTAGTGTCGCATGCCCAACGCCCGCCAGCAGAATAAACTGAGCAATCGTCAGCATTAGCAGTCGTCGCGGCATACTGCGCGGTACGATAATGGTCACCACCAGTGTGACCAGCGCAAGGATAATTTGCCACAGCCAGACGCCCCCGAATTGTGTTTGCAGGACGGCTTCCCAAACGGTGATGGAGAGGACATCCTGCCAACCCGCGCCCATTAATCCCCCCTGAACCGCCAGCATCAGCGTCGCACTGACAAAGCTCCACGCTGCAGCGTGGCGTTGCAGATGCAAGAAACGACGCATCATCAAACGACGGAGCGAAACAGGAGCCAGCCATGCGCCATAGAGCGCACAGCCAAACACCAGCATCAGCGTGGTAAAATGGATAAAACGCAGTGCAACCCAGGTAAACGCCAGCATCGGTTATTTCACACTAAAACTATATTGTCCTTTCGTCTTGTGCCCATCCACTGACACAACGTGCCAATCTACTGTGTATTTTCCTGCTTCCAGTGACTGAACGAGCGGAATAATCAGTTGAGTTTTATCCTGCTCATTACGCGTTGCCTTACCCGTTTTGATCTGTTCTTTTTGCGGACCAGTCAGCGTTGCCCCGCTGAATGCAGGTTCAACACCTTCAGAAAAATTGAGCGTCAATGCCTGAGGTGATGCTGTAACCTGGGCATTCGCCGCAGGACTTTGTTGTGTCAGGTGCGCATGTGCCAGGGCAGCGGGTGTTGCCAGAATTCCGGCAAGAGCGATGAGAGCATAGCGAAGTGAAGATGCAGATGAAGCCATATCAACTATTCCTTTTTGTTATGTCTAATCTGTAGAGAATAACCTTCAACAATGATCGAGTCGAGAATCATCATTTCAGGCTTGCCATTAATGCGCACTCTTAGTAACTTTTGCGCGCCAATGGAGAGATAAGGAGAAACGTATGAATATTAATCTGGCCAAACTTGAGCAAGCAGAGATGGACAAGGTTAACGTCGATCTGGCTGCGGCAGGCGTCGCATTTAAAGAGCGCTACAACATGCCTGTCGTTGCTGAAGTTGTCGAGCGTGAACAGCCTGCACATTTACGCGACTGGTTCCGTGAACGCCTGATCGCGCACCGTTTAGCTTCCGTTTCCCTCTCACGTTTACCTTACGAGCCTAAAGTTAAATAAACCTTATATTAAGTTACGATTCCTTACATGATGCCTGCTACAGTATAAGCACATTCTTAATCTATTATTTAAGGATGGTTGTAGACACTATGAAAAGGAAATCATTATGTCACACTGGAAAATTGCTGCTGCGCAGTACGAACCACTTCAAAGATCATTAAGCGAACATGTCGCCCATCATTTGCTGTTCATTCATGAAGCGGCAAAACGCCAATGCGAATTGTTGGTTTTTCCATCATTATCCCTGTTGGGATGTGTGGACGAAGACGACGCGCTCCCAGCCCCACCCGATGAAGAGTTATTGCAGCCCCTCGCCCACGCCGCGGCCACGTATCACATGACCATTATTGCCGGGTTGTCGGTAGAGCATCACGATCGCTTTGTGAAGGGAATAGCGCTTTTCTCTCCCTGGATGACCTCGCCGTTAATGTTTCATCAAAGCCATGGTGCCTGTATCGCCAGGCAACAAAATGCCATCAGCGTTGTCGACAGCCAGCCGGAAGGTATTGATATCGACCCGACATTTTCGTTGTTCACAACCGGTCAGTCCGTCAGCGAGCCTGAACTGCTCTCTTCCGCTTCGCGCCTGCAACGTTTTTCGCATAAATTCGCCATTGCGGTGCTGATGGCCAATGCGCGTGGCAGCAGCGCATTGTGGGATGAACGTGGTAGGTTAATTGTACGCGCCGACAGCGGTTCATTACTGTTAACCGGTCAACGCACGCCACGGGGTTGGCAAGGTGATATCATTCCATTACGCTAGTCGCTTTTGGTCTGGAGCCCGGCATGTTGCGCATAATAGATACAGAAACCTGTGGTCTGCAGGGAGGCATTGTTGAGATTGCATCTGTCGATGTCGTTGACGGCACGATCGTCAATCCCGTGAGCCATCTGGTGCGTCCTGACCGTCCCATCAGTCCGCAAGCCATGGCTATCCATCACATCACTGAAGCGATGGTCGCGGATAAACCGTGGATTGAAGATGTCATCCCGCACTATTACGGCAGCGAGTGGTACGTGGCGCATAACGCCAGCTTTGATCGGCGTGTGCTGCCCGAAATGCCGGGGGAATGGATTTGCACCATGAAGCTTTCCCGCCGCCTGTGGCCGGGGATCAAATACAGCAATATGGCGCTCTATAAATCCCGCAAGCTGAGCGTCCAGACACCTCCTGGTCTGCACCACCACCGCGCGCTTTATGACTGCTACATCACAGCGGCACTGCTGATCGACATTATGAAGACGTCCGGCTGGACCCCGGAGCAAATGGCCGATGTCACCGGTCGTCCTGCGTTGCTAACCACATTTACCTTCGGGAAATACCGCGGGAAACCGGTATCTGAAGTCGCGGAACGCGATCCGGGCTATTTGCGCTGGCTGTTTAATAACCTTGACAATATGAGCCCGGAATTGCGCCTAACGCTGAAACACTATCTGGATAACGCCTGAGTTGCCGCCTGACCGGGCAGTGTTCCCTGCGCAAGACCAATTAAAAAAGCGAACTCGAGGGCCACACCTTCATAGGATTTATAGCGCCCGGATTTACCGCCGTGCCCGGAGTCCATATCCGTACACAATAGCAGCAGATGATCGTCGGTTTTCATTTCACGCAGTTTTGCCACCCACTTCGCCGGTTCCCAGTATTGCACCTGGGAATCGTGTAACCCTGTGGTAACCAACAGATGCGGATAATCCTGTGCGGTGACGTTATCGTATGGGCTGTAGCTTTTCATGTAGGTGTAATACTCTTTGTCCTGCGGATTGCCCCACTCTTCAAACTCACCGGTTGTCAGCGGAATTGACTCATCCAGCATGGTGGTCACCACATCGACAAATGGCACCTGAGCAATAACGCCGTGAAAAAGTGTCGGACGCTCGTTGATGGCAACCCCCATCAGCATCCCCCCGGCGCTTCCTCCCATCCCAT
Organism: Citrobacter sp. U14242; assembly: GCF_046555775.1. Classification (NCBI taxonomy): domain Bacteria; kingdom Pseudomonadati; phylum Pseudomonadota; class Gammaproteobacteria; order Enterobacterales; family Enterobacteriaceae; genus Citrobacter; species Citrobacter sp. U14242. The sequence goes on along the minus strand of NZ_JBKGLW010000009.1, from coordinate 161,854 downwards.
AACACAATGAAGGTGAGCCGTAACCCAGTTTGAGCAGTGCATCGCAGACGTCAAGATAGTCATTGAAGGTATTTTTCTTGCGCAGAAATTTACCATCTTCATACCATTGCTGCCCTAATTCACCCCCGCCACGCACATGGGCGATCGCGTACACAAAGCCGCGATCCAATAAGCTTAAGCGGCTGCTGCTGAAATCAGCGTCCATGCTTGCGCCATATGAACCATAGCCATACACCAATAATGGATTTTTCCCTTTACGGAAATGCTGCTTGTGGTAGACCAGCGAGACAGGCACCTCTGTACCATCGCGCACGGTTATCCACACGTGTTCACTGCGGTAATTTGCGGCGTCGAAACCGGGGACAGTGGTCTGCTTAAGTACACGGCGCTCGCCAGTATCCATATCCAGCTCGAACAGTGTGTCCGGCGTAGTCATGGAGGAATAGCCATAGCGCAGGCGCGATGTCTCCGGTTCAGGATTATAAGCCAGCCAGGTCACATAGGCGGGATCGTCAAAGGCAATCCCTATTACTTCGTGCGTTTTGCGATTGATCTGCCGCAGGCTGGTTAACCCCTGCTGTCGTTCTTCCACCACCAGCCAGTCAGTAAACAACGTAAAGCCCTCCAGCATAACACTGTCACGCGCTGGGATAAGCGTCTCCCAGGCGTGTTCGTCGCGTACACCGGTACGGTACAGACCGAAGTTTTTACCCTGACGGTTTGAGCGCAGATAAAAGGCGTGCTGATAATGATCGAGACTGTATTCATGGTCTTTCCGACGCGTCAAAAAAACCAGTGGCTCGGCATCAGCCAGTTCTGCATCAATAAGCAGAACCTCACTGGTGGTTGCACTCGCAATATGAATAACAACATAGTGCTGTGAGGTGGTTTTATGCAGGCTGACATAAAACATATCGTCCGCCTCTTCATACACCAGCTCATCACCGGAGGATGGTGAACCGACAGTATGCCGCCAGACCTGATACGGCAGCAATGTGGTTTCATGCTTGCGGACATAATAGAAAGTCTGCGAATCGTTGGCCCAGACTAATTCCGGCTCGACGTTTTCAAGTACCTCCGGGTACCAGTTACCCGTTTGTAAATTGCGAAAACGCACGCCATATTGACGGCGGGAAAGGTAATCCTCCGCCAGTGCCATGATGGTATTATCCGGTGATATTGCCAGACCACCTAATGTATAGAATTCGCTATGGGCTGCGCGCTGGTTTCCATCCAGCAAGGTATCCCATTTATCCCATTCTTCACTGAGGGCAGACTGGCGCTGATAAATAGCATATTCACACCCCGGCTCAAAGATATGGCGGTAGCGGTATCCATTTTTCACATACGGTGCGGACACATCCTGAGGGGGAATACGGTCGATAATCTCTTTCAGAACACGATCCTGCAAAGCTTGCTGCGAAGCCATCACCTGGCGGCCATACGCATTTTCTTGTTGCAGGTAATTCAGTACTTCTGGCTGCGAGCGGGTGTCATCTCGCAACCAGTAATAATTATCAACACGAGTATCGCCATGCTGCGTCATGGCGTGTGGAATACGAGGTGCTTTAGGTAGCATGTCATTGTTCTTTTGCTTAAACATTCTATAAGGGTGGCAAAAGTCAGCAATGATGCAAGCGAAACATGCTCCTGCACAGTAACTATTTAACCCGGCAGAGCCTGTTTTTGCTCCTTAAGATCCTGCTCAATCCCTTCACGAACATCCTGCGGAATCTTCAACGCATCACCCAACGCATTCAGATAACTGCGCTCCATAAAGTGGTCGATATCAATTGCCGCACAGCTCAGAAAGTAGATTTCCAGTGCTTCTTCTTCATTGCGGACCCCCTGAGCCAGACGCTGCGGGTCGAGTGGTTGTTCAATCGCACGCTCAATCAGAACTCGCCCCTGCTCTTCAACTCCTGCTTCACGGAGTTGGTGTTCAATGGCAGCACGCTCTTTGGCATCAATATGCCCATCGCTTTTCGCTGCAAAAACCAGCGCCAGGATCAGACGCTCAGTTCGCTCATCCAGCGGCGAGCTCTGCGCACCGAATTGTGGTTCACCCTGATGCGCCGCACGGACCTTATCTTTGTACTTGTTCCATAACACCGTGCCGGCCACTGCGCCTCCACCGACCAGCAGCGCACTGGTTCCGTATTTACTGAGTAATTTACGTGAGGATTTGTTAGCAACCAGTAATCCTGCCAGACCGCCTAGCGCGCCAGGCACCAGCAGTTTGCTGAGCCCTTGTTCACCAGAAGATGTCGCAGATGATGCTTTTTGCCCAAGAAGAGATTGTAGTTGATTCAGCCAGTTAGCCATTTTGCCCCTCAAGTACAGACGAATAATCATCAAAGCGTACCCGAGGGGATGTCAGGAAGTGTTCAGGTCATCAAAAGATGTGCAAATTCAGCTACTGGCGCACCTGATACTCTGCTGTGCCGGCTTTGCAATCAAGCTTTACCTGATATTGAAGGTCGCTACTTTTGCCACGCACGGTCAGGGGGACTATCCACTGCCCATCTTTACCGACAATATCCTGCGGATTGGCCCATGCTACTGGGTCAAGCTGACCAAGTTTCTTTTGATCGTCGACCCAGCGCACAATACGATTCTGCAGGTAATCACGTTTTACACTGGCCGCGATCCCATCAGCATCCAGACCTTCACAGTTTGGAAACTTAACTGACTTACTTTCCGTATTCGCCGCAAAAACTGATACGCAGGCAGATAACAATAGCAGGCTCAACAGCGCTCTTTTTTTATACATTCTTTTCTCCTTATATCCCCTTCATCCTTCAGGCCGCAGACTCGCGGTGTGAAGGTTGTCAGAGATTGCACAATGATTCAGGGAAAAGCATGGTACAAAATATCAGGAGCGCAAGTCGCTTCAGGCCGCCTGGGTATCATTCTCAGTAGATGTGCCGTTGTCGACCACCTGTGGAGAAGGCAGCTTGCCGTTTTTCAGGATGGCGCTCAGCACCTCTTTTTGCTCAGCCAGCCACAGAGAAAGCGCTTCACGCTGCTCATCTTCCAGCGCTACCGGTGATTGTTCCAGCCATGTGTCGAGCAGATCGGCTGTATCAAGCATCTTGTCATACGCATCGGCTTCCTTTTTGCTGGTAAATGACATTTTTTCCTCACCTTCCCGAATGACTACGTATTTAACTTCAACCGCCATTTTTGCAGCCTCTTAAATTACCTGTATTTATATACAGCATATTCTTTTTCATCCCTGAAATCAACCTGGTAATAAAGACAGACGCAAACGTTTTCGTATATACTGCGCCTAGTTGAAACAGGGGATTAATTTATGACGTTATTAGGCACAGCACTGCGTCCTGCAGCTACGCGTGTGATGTTATTAGGTTCAGGTGAACTGGGTAAAGAAGTGGCGATTGAATGCCAACGCCTGGGTGTGGAAGTCATTGCCGTGGATCGTTACCCCGACGCACCAGCGATGCACGTTGCGCATCGTTCCTACGTCATCAACATGTTGGATGGCGATGCATTGCGCCAGGTTGTCGAGCATGAAAAACCGCATTTTATCGTGCCAGAAATTGAAGCCATCGCCACAGATATGCTGGTAAAACTGGAGCAGGAAGGCCTGAACGTCGTGCCTTGTGCACGTGCGACGCAACTGACCATGAACCGGGAAGGCATCCGTCGCCTCGCCGCCGACGAGTTATCTTTACCCACATCATCTTTTCGCTTCGCCGACAGTGAAATGCGTTTTCGCGAGGCCGTAGACGAAATCGGTTATCCCTGCATCGTAAAACCGGTAATGAGTTCTTCTGGTAAAGGACAGAGCTTTATCCGCTCCGCCGAGCAGCTAACCGAAGCCTGGAACTATGCCCAACAGGGCGGACGGGCTGGCGCCGGGCGTGTTATCGTCGAAGGTGTGGTGAATTTCGATTTTGAAATCACACTGCTTACCGTCAGCGCCATTGACGGCGTACATTTTTGCGCACCGGTAGGTCATCGCCAGGAAGACGGTGACTATCGCGAATCCTGGCAGCCACAGCAGATGAGCGAACTGGCATTAGCCCGGGCACAGGAGATTGCCCGGAAAGTGGTACTGGCATTGGGCGGCCACGGATTATTTGGTGTGGAGCTGTTTGTCTGCGGTGACGACGTCATTTTCAGCGAAGTATCCCCTCGTCCGCACGACACGGGTATGGTGACGCTGATTTCTCAGGATCTGTCCGAGTTTGCCCTACACGTGCGTGCATTCCTTGGTCTTCCTGTTGGCGCAATCCGCCAGTATGGGCCGTCAGCGTCAGCGGTGATCCTGCCTCAGCTAAGCAGCCAAAACGTTACCTTTGATAATGTAGATGCTGCCGTTGGCGCGGGTTTGCAGATACGTCTGTTTGGTAAACCCGAAATCGACGGTACGCGTCGTTTAGGTGTCGTGCTGGCAACGGCAGAAAGTGTTGAAGACGCGGTTGAGCGCGCGAAAAACGCGGCTGCACAGGTAAAAGTGGCAGGTTAAAACAGGATCCGTAGACCGGATGAGGCACTAAAACCCCATCCGGCAAAGCCCGATATCGGCGCTAACGCCTCTTATCGGGCCTTCGGTTTACACATTGATAGCTTACTGCTTTGCACCTTCAACCGCTTCGCGAGCCAGTTTGGTGATACGATCGTAATCACCCGCTTCCAGCGCATCCGCCGGAACCAGCCAGGAACCGCCAATGCACAGCACGCTTTTCAGGGCCAGGTAATCACGGTAATTCGCCGGGGAGATACCGCCAGTCGGGCAGAAACGAACCTGAGAGAACGGACCCGCGATTGCCTGCAGTGCTTTCGTACCGCCGTTCGCTTCAGCCGGGAAAAATTTGAACTCTTTTAAGCCGTAGTCCATACCCAGCATCAGTTCAGAAACGGTGCTGATGCCAGGGATCAGCGGAATCGTTCCTTCGGTTGCTGCTTTCAACAGCGGCTCGGTCAGACCCGGGCTAATCGCAAACTGTGCACCTGCTTCAGTAACTTCAGTCAGTTGCTGTGGATTCAGCACAGTACCCGCACCGACGATAGCATCCGGTACTTCTTTCGCGATTGCACGAATAGCATCCATCGCACATGCGGTACGTAACGTCACTTCCAGAACGCGCACGCCCCCTGCAACTAACGCTTTTGCCATCGGCACAGCGTGTTCCAGTTTGTTAACCACGATAACCGGTACAACCGGGCCAGTGGTCAGGATTGCTTCTGCACTTGTCTTCCAGTTTTTCATCAGAGTTTTCTCTCGCCTGATTACAAATTAAGTCTTAAAAAGTGATACAGGTTGCGCCCTGCTCCGCACCGGACAGCTTTTCACGCAACGCGCTGAACATTTCACGCCCGGTACCCACGCGCGAAGCGCTAAGGTCAGGAATGTGAGGCTGACGAGAGGCAAGTTCCTCTTCATCAACCAGCAGCGTCAATTCACCTGTCTGTCCATTCACACGAATGATGTCGCCATCGCGCACTTTCGCCAGCAGCCCGCCATCGTAGGCTTCTGGGGTTACATGGATTGCTGAAGGCACTTTACCTGAAGCACCTGAAAGTCGTCCATCAGTAACTAACGCAATTTTGAAACAACGGTCCAATAATACACCAAGTGGCGGCATGAGTTTATGTAATTCTGGCATTCCGTTCGCTTTTGGTCCCTGATGGCGCACAACGACTACACAATCCCGGTCAAGCAGGCCCGCATCAAACGCCGGTAATACATCATGTTGACTTTCGAAGACCACTGCAGGCGCTTCAATCACCTGATTTTCAACGGGAACAGCTGAGGTTTTCATCACCGCACGCCCCAGATTGCCACTCAGTACTTTAGTGCCACCGTGATGGGAGAATGGCTGCTCAAAGGTTGCAATCACATTGCTGTCCAGCGATTTTTCCGCACCTTCGCGCCAGTCCAGTTCACCGTTATTCAGCCACGGCTCCAGGGTATAACGCGATAAACCGAATCCGGCTACGGTATTCACATCTTCATGTAACAGACCCGCGTTCAGCAGTTCACGCATTAATACAGGCACACCGCCAGCAGCCTGGAAATGGTTAATGTCTGCCGGGCCATTCGGGTAGAGCCGGGCCATCAGCGGGACCACATCTGACAGGTCGGAGAAGTCATCCCAGTTAATCAGAATACCGGCTGCACGCGCCATGGCCACCAGGTGCATCGTATGGTTGGTTGAACCACCGGTCGCCAGCAGTGCCACAATACCGTTCACGACCACTTTTTCATCGATCATTTTACCGATCGGCATCCACTCGTTACCGTTACCGGTCAGACGTGTTACCTGACGGGCCGCCGCTGCGGTCAATGCTTCACGCAGTGGTGCATCCGGGTGCACAAAAGAGGAGCCTGGCAACTGCATACCCATAAACTCCACGACCATCTGGTTGGTGTTAGCGGTGCCGTAAAACGTACAGGTACCTGGTGCATGATAAGACGCAGCCTCGGATTCGAGCAGTGCCATACGATCGACTTTGCCTTCGGCATACAGTTGACGAATACGCACTTTCTCTTTGTTCGCCAGACCACTCGCCATCGGGCCTGAAGGGATGAAGATGGAAGGCAGATGACCGAAGGAAAGCGCCGCCATGACCAGGCCCGGGACAATTTTGTCGCACACGCCGAGGAACAGCGCGCCATCGAACATATTGTGTGAGAGCCCCACGGCCGCCGACATCGCAATGACTTCACGACTTAGCAAAGAAAGCTCCATGCCGTCCTGACCCTGGGTCACTCCGTCGCACATCGCAGGTACGCCACCAGCAACCTGACCCACCGCATTGGCTTCATGTAGTGCTTTACGAATGATGGCCGGATAGTGTTCATACGGCTGGTGTGCGGAAAGCATGTCGTTATAGGAGGTAATGATCGCGATATTGTTACGCAACATGCTTTTTAGCGAGGCTTTATCCTCTGGCTGACATGCGGCAAAACCATGCGCCAGATTACCGCACGCCAGTTGTGAACGATGGACGGTAGTCGTTTTAGCCTGTTCGATTCGAGCGAGGTAGGCGGAACGCGTGTCCCGGGAACGTTCGACGATACGTTGTGTTACGCGTAACAAATTCGGATTCATAGAGGCTCCTAAAATTTATCTGTCAGAGCTGTTGGGTAAACAATGTATTCAGCATCGCTAAATATTGCTGAATCGCTTGTTAGCCGTAGCTCAGGGGCAAAATCGTTTCAGGCAGTGTAATAAAAAAAACCTCGCGGGTGAATCCACGCGAGGTTTAAAAGTGCAAAAATTATCCTACAATCTGTGTTAGATCATGTTACCGGTAAAATAACACCTAATGGCTAGATGATCTTTTACTCAAATTCGTTCCAGGAACGACCGTCACGGGTGATCATGGCCACAGACGCAACCGGTCCCCAGGTTCCCGCCTGATAAGGCTTCGGCGACTCGTTATCCATCGCCCAGGCTTCGGTAATTGAATCCACCCACTTCCAGGCTTCTTCGACCTCATCGCGACGCACAAACAGAGCCTGAATACCGCGCATGGTTTCCAACAGCAGGCGCTCATAGGCGTCGGCCAGGTGCGTTTGGTTGAAGGTTTCTGAGTAGCTCAGATCCAGCTTAGTGATTTGCAGATTATGTTTGTGGTCCAGACCCGGCACTTTGTTCAATACCTGGATATCAACCCCTTCATCAGGCTGCAAACGAATAGTCAACTTGTTCTGCGGCAGATCCTGCCAGGATTCTTTAAACAGATTCAGCTCAGGTGTTTTGAAGTAAACCACCACTTCAGAGCACTTGGTTGGTAAACGTTTACCGGTACGCAGGTAGAACGGTACACCCGTCCAGCGCCAGTTATCGATATCGACGCGGATCGCCACAAACGTTTCCGTATTGCTGCTCTTATTCGCACCCTCTTCCTCCAGGTAACCCGGTACTTTTTTACCCTGAGCAAAACCGGTGGTGTACTGGCCGCGAACCGTTTTTTCACGCACGTTCGAGCGATCGATGCGACGCAGCGATTTCAGTACTTTTACTTTCTCATCGCGAATGCTGTCGGCGCTCAGATCAGCCGGAGGAGACATTGCGATCATGCATAGGATCTGCAGCAGGTGGTTCTGGATCATATCGCGCATTTGACCTGCCTGGTCAAAATAGCCCCAGCGCCCTTCAATACCCACTTCTTCCGCCACCGTAATTTCTACGTGGTCGATAGTGCGATTATCCCAGTTATTCACAAACAGGGAGTTAGCGAAACGCAGCGCCAGCAGGTTCAGAACCGTTTCTTTACCAAGATAGTGGTCGATGCGGTAAACCTGGCATTCTTCGAAATACTCACCCACCTGGTCGTTGATTTCACGGGACGTCGCGAGCGAAGTACCCAGCGGTTTTTCCATCACGACACGCGCAGGTTTAGCATTAAGTTTTGCCTCACCCAAACCTTTGCAGATCGCGCCAAAGGTGCTTGGCGGCATAGCGAAATAGTTAATCGTGGTACGTGATTTTTGATCCAGCATATCGCCCAGACGGCTAAATGCGGCGGTGTCATTGACGTCCAGATTACAAAAATCCAGACGGCCACTGAGGGTTTCCCATAAACTTTCATCAATTTTTTCTTTCATGAAAGTTTCGAGCGCTTCGCGTACAACCTTGGTATAGGCAGCTTTGTCCCAATCAGCACGCCCTACCCCAATGATGCGGGTATCCGGGTTAATCTGACCGGCCTTTTCCAGTTGATACAGGGAAGGCAGCAATTTCCGTCGCGCCAGGTCGCCCTTCGCGCCGAAAATGACCAGGTCACATGCCTGGGCTGTTTGCGTTACCGCCATGTCATTCTCCTCAATTAAGTGCCTGGTGCTTTTGCCAGACACTGGTTGTAATTTTATTACAATGCACTGTACTGCTTTTACGTGATTCCGTGAACCGTAAACACTTATCCAGCCGTGCTGTTACCGAAAACAGCGGCTAAAGAGGCGCCAGTTCGGCTCAAAATGGATAAAAAAGTCATTTTTTTTCGTACCCATGAAGAAGTATGAAAACCAGACTTCGATCATGTAATGAAAAAAAACAACAACTATTCTATCCATTTTGCCCCGTTCCTTCGCTCCCAGGGGTAATATCTAACAAAATTATCTCCCGATTTCCCCGTATTGCTGAAATCGCTTTTGCCCATGACCCATGAGTCCACCTACATCATGAATATGCTGGAAAAAATCCAGTTAAAACTGGAACATTTGAGCAAGTCAGAACGTAAAGTTGCTGACGTTATTCTTACCTCGCCAGACCAGGCAATCCATTCGAGCATTGCTGCGCTGGCGCTGGAAGCCAATGTCAGCGAACCCACCGTTAACCGTTTCTGTCGCAGCATGGATACGCGTGGCTTTCCTGATTTTAAACTGCATCTGGCGCAAAGTCTGGCAAATGGTACCCCATATGTTAATCGCAATGTGGATGAGGATGACAGCGTTGAATCCTACACGGGGAAAATCTTCGAGTCTGCAATGGCAAGCCTTGACCATGTTCGTCAGTCTCTGGATAACGTGGCGGTAAATCGTGCGGTTGATTTGCTAACTCAGGCGAAGAAAATAGCCTTTTTTGGGCTAGGTTCCTCCGCTGCGGTGGCGCATGACGCCATGAATAAATTTTTCCGTTTTAACGTTCCGGTTATCTATTCTGACGACATCGTTCTGCAACGCATGAGCTGTATGAATTGTAGTGATGATGATGTCATTGTGCTCATTTCACACACCGGAAGAACCAAAAGTCTGGTGGAACTGGCGCAACTGGCAAGAGAAAACGATGCCATGGTGATTGCCCTGACATCTCCTGGTACTCCACTGGCACGTGAAGCAACGCTGGCAATTACCCTCGATGTACCGGAAGATACTGACATTTATATGCCCATGGTCTCTCGACTTGCTCAACTTACCGTGATAGATGTGCTGGCTACAGGATTTACTTTGCGCCGTGGGGCAAAATTTAGAGATAACTTGAAGCGTGTCAAGGAAGCGCTCAAGGAATCGCGTTTTGATAAAGAATTACTCATCAAGAGTGATGACCGCTAAAAGCAATAACAATGTTCTACCCTTTTATCATCCGGGTCGTTCATTTTACCGTTTATGTTCGAGAACGGCCGGATCAATGTTCACGCAACACCTAGTTGTTTCAGTCAACGGAGTATTACATGTCCAGAAGGCTTCGCAGAACCAAAATCGTTACCACGTTAGGCCCGGCAACTGACCGCGATAACAACCTTGAAAAAATTATCGCCGCGGGCGCAAACGTTGTACGTATGAACTTTTCACACGGCTCTCCAGAAGATCACAAAATGCGGGCGGATAAAGTCCGTGAGATTGCCGCCAAACTGGGACGTCATGTAGCTATTTTGGGTGACCTGCAGGGACCTAAAATCCGCGTATCGACCTTTAAAGAAGGCAAAGTATTTCTCAATGTTGGCGACAAATTCCTGTTAGACGCCAACCTCGCTAAAGGTGAAGGCGACAAAGAAAAAGTCGGTATCGATTACAAAGGCCTGCCAGCTGACGTAGTGCCGGGCGATATCCTGCTGCTGGATGATGGTCGCGTACAGCTCAAAGTGCTGGAAGTTCAGGGAATGAAAGTCTTCACCGAAGTCACTGTCGGTGGCCCGCTCTCCAACAACAAAGGCATCAACAAACTTGGTGGTGGTCTTTCTGCTGAAGCACTGACGGAAAAAGACAAAGCAGACATCATTACTGCAGCGCAAATCAGCGTTGACTATCTGGCGGTCTCCTTCCCTCGCTGCGGTGAAGATCTGAATTATGCCCGCCGCCTGGCGCGCGACGCTGGCTGCGATGCGAAAATTGTTGCCAAGGTAGAGCGTGCTGAAGCCGTCTGTGACCAGAATGCGATGGATGACATCATCCTTGCCTCTGACGTGGTAATGGTTGCGCGTGGCGACCTGGGCGTGGAAATCGGTGACCCGGAGCTGGTCGGTATTCAGAAAGCGTTGATCCGTCGCGCACGTCAGCTGAACCGTGCAGTAATTACCGCAACGCAGATGATGGAGTCGATGATCACTAACCCAATGCCAACCCGTGCGGAAGTCATGGACGTGGCAAACGCCGTTCTGGATGGGACTGATGCCGTCATGCTGTCTGCAGAAACAGCCGCAGGCCAGTACCCGGCGGAAACCGTCGCAGCGATGGCTCGCGTATGTCTGGGTGCAGAGAAAATCCCGAGCATCAACGTTTCTAAACACCGTCTTGACGTGCAGTTTGATAACGTTGAAGAAGCCATCGCCATGTCAGCGATGTATGCCGCGAACCACCTGAAAGGTGTTACCGCTATCATCGCCATGACCGAGTCCGGTCGTACTGCGCTGATGACATCCCGCATCAGCTCTGGCCTGCCAATTTTCGCGATGTCTCGTCATGAGCGTACGCTGAATCTGACCTCTCTGTATCGTGGCGTTACGCCGGTCCACTTTGACAGCGAAACTGACGGTGTAGTAGCTGCCAACGAAGCGGTCAATCTGCTGCGCGACAAAGGTTACCTGGTGTCAGGCGATCTGGTGATTGTGACCCAGGGTGATGTCATGAGCACCATCGGTTCCACCAACACCACACGTATTCTGACTGTAGAATAACGACTCTGCTGACTGCCTGATATTATTCGCTTATCAGGACGGGTCAGATACAAAAAAGCCTCTCGAACGAGAGGCTTTTTCTATTTCTTAGGATAAAGATCTTTGCGTTTATACGGTTCAATTTCGCCGGGTTTGCGGGTCTTTAGCAGTTTCAGAATCCAGGTGTATTGTTCGAGATGCGGGGTGACAAAAATCTCCACTTCTTCATTCATCCGTCTGGCAATTGTATGGTCATCGGCCGTGAGAATGTCATCCATGGGTGGGCGTACCTGAATCGTCAGGCGATGCGTTTTGCCATCGTACACCGGGAACAGCGGTACTACGCGCGCATGACAAACCTTCATCAGACGGCCAATTGCCGGTAACGTTGCCTTATAGGTCGCGAAGAAGTCCACAAACTCGCTATGCTCCGGGCCGTGGTCCTGATCCGGTAAGTAATATCCCCAGTATCCCTGCCGTACCGACTGAATAAAAGGTTTAATACCGTCGTTACGTGCATGTAAACGACCGCCGAAACGTCGACGTACCGTATTCCAGACATAGTCAAATACCGGATTGCCCTGGTTATGGAACATTGCTGCCATTTTCTGGCCCTGAGATGCCATCAGCATTGCCGGAATATCAACACCCCAGCCGTGAGGGACGAGAAAAATCACCTTTTCCTCATTACGTCGCATCTCATCGATAATTTCCAGGCCCTGCCAGTCAACGCGGTTCTGAATTTTCTCCGGGCCACGCATTGCTAATTCGGCCATCATAACCATCGCCTGAGGCGCAGTCGCAAACATCTCATCAACGATGGCTTCACGCTCGGCTTCGCTGCGCTCAGGAAAACAGAGAGATAAATTGATAAGCGCTCTACGACGCGAACTTTTCCCCAACCGTCCGGCAAACCGTCCCAGTTTCGCCAGAACGGGATCGCGAAATGACGCAGGCGTTAGTGCAATCCCTGCGATCGCCGCCACGCCAAGCCAGGCGCCCCAGTAGCGCGGATGACGGAATGATTTATGAAACTCAGGGATATACTCAATACTCTTTTTTTTCGTTTCCATGCTCTTCCAGTATCGGGGGCTGCGAAAAAGTAAATCTGCTGATAGTGTAGCGGCGCACCGTGTCCCGTACAAAATAAAAAGCCGGCACGCTTAGCGTACCGGCTCTGTCCGAGTATTTATTAATCGAAGCGTAGCTGAGGCAGAACCTCTTTCACCTGTGCCAGGTACTCGGTACGATCCGAACCGCTCAGCCCTTCCGTACGCGGCAGTTTTGCCGTCAACGGGTTCACAGCCTGCTGGTTGACCCATACTTCGTAGTGCAGGTGCGGGCCAGTAGAACGCCCAGTGTTACCTGACAGCGCAATACGGTCGCCACGTTTCACTTTTTGTCCCGGTTTAACCAGCAGCTTACGCAGGTGCATGTAACGGGTGGTGTAAGTGCGACCGTGACGAACGGCAACATAGTATCCGGCCGCGCCACTACGTTTCGCGACCACCACTTCTCCATCACCGACTGACAGCACCGGCGTACCTTGCGGCATCGCAAAGTCGACACCTTTGTGCGGTGCAACGCGTCCGGTTACCGGATTCAGGCGACGTGGATTGAAGTTTGACGAAATACGGAACTGCTTCGCCGTAGGGAAACGCATAAACCCTTTAGCAAGCCCGGTCCCGTTACGGTCATAAAATTTACCGTCTTCAGCACGGATAGCGTAATAATCTTTGCCTTCAGAGCGCAAACGAACGCCCAGCAGTTGGCTTTGTTCGCGTTTACCGTCCAGCATCTCGCGAGACATCAAAACTGAGAACTCATCGCCTTTCTTCAGCTTGCGAAAGTCCATCTGCCATTGCATCGCTTTAATCACTGCGCTGATTTCAGAACTGGTCAGGCCAGCATCCCGTGCACTGGCGACAAAACTACCGCCCACCGTACCGTTGATTCGGCTGTTGACCCAGTCGCCCTGCTGCATTTCGCTGCTCATTTTGAAACCCGTAGCCGTACGATCATAAGTACGGGTTTCACGGCGGGAGACTTCCCAGGTCAGGCGCTGCAAATCACCTTCCGAAGACAGTGTCCAGGAAAGTTGCTGGCCAATTTTTAGGTTACGTAAATCTTTATCAGATGCGGCAAGCTGGCTGATATCGCCCATATCAATGCCGTACTGGTTCAGAATACTGCTCAGCGTATCGCCAGTAGAGACAACATACTCGTGAACCCCGGCCTCGCCAGAGGTCTTATCATCGAGTTCGTCCTGAGGGATAGCTTCATCTTCCTGAGCGGCTTGATCGATAGGTTCGCTGGCCTCTGGCAGCAGTGAACGTATCTCGCTTTTTTCCAGCTCAATGGTTTTAACGATGGGTGCAGAGTCGGGATGGTATACATAAGGCCGCCAGACTGCGACGGCCAGGGTCAGAACAGTAAGCGACCCCAACATAACACGATGGGGTCGCGGCAAATTATTAAATGCCAGAGCGACAGAGCGGGCTATCTGTTGCACGTATTCACTTCCTCATTAATCTCCTTTCAGGCAGCTCGCATACTGGTTGGCTAATTGGTTCAGAAACGCTGAATAGCTTGCTTTACCCAGTTTGATATTCGTTCCGAGGGGATCCAACGTTCCCATTCGAACGGATGTCCCTCTCGCTACGGCTTCAACGACCGCTGGCCTGAACTGTGGCTCAGCAAAAACGCAGGTTGCTTTTTGCTCAACCAACTGTGTTCTTATTTCATGTAAACGCTGCGCACCAGGTTGAATCTCAGGGTTCACGGTAAAGTGACCAAGCGGGGTTAGCCCGTAGTGTTTTTCGTAGTAGCCATAGGCGTCATGAAAAACAAAATACCCTTTACCCTTGAGCGGTGCGAGCTCGTTACCTACCTGCTTATCGGTTGCGGCTAATTGTGCCTCAAAATCCTTCAGGTTGGCGTCAAGTTTGGCTCGACTTTGCGGCATAAGTTCCACTAATTTATCATGGATTGCAACCGCTGAGGCCCGCGCTATCTCTGGGGAAAGCCAAAGATGCATGTTGTAATCACCATGATGGTGATGCTCGTCACTTTTTTCGCCGTGAGCGTCATTATGCCCATGATCATCATCATCATCGTCAGCGCCTTTCATGAGCAACGGTTTCACGTCATTGAGCTGCGCAATCGTTACCTGTTTTGCGTTAGGAATATTCTTGACTGACTTTTCCATAAACGCCTCCATTTCCGGACCGATCCAAACAACTAAGTCCGCGTTCTGTAAGCGTTTTACGTCTGAAGGGCGCAGCGAATAATCGTGTTCGGAAGCCCCGTCAGGCAGCAGAACCTGGGTGTCTGTAACCCCATCTGCAATCGCTGAAGCAATAAAGCCCAACGGCTTAAGTGACGCCACTACAGCGGCATTTGCTGCCTGAGTTGCACTACCCCAAAGAGCAGCGGATAATGCTGCGAAAAGAAGCGTATTTTTATGTAACATAATGCGACCAATCATCGTAACGAATGTGAGAAATGTGATATTATAACATTCTATAACTTCTGCAAGACTAAAATTGATATGACGACTTTGGTTTCACTGGAAAATGTCTCGGTCTCTTATGGTCAACGCCGCGTCCTTTCTGACGTATCGCTTGAACTTCGACCCGGCAAAATTTTAACGCTTCTTGGCCCGAATGGGGCCGGAAAGTCTACGCTGGTGCGCGTTGTATTGGGGCTGGTAGCGGCTAATGAAGGGGTTATCAAGCGCAACGGGCATTTGCGGATTGGCTATGTACCGCAAAAACTATACCTCGATACCACACTTCCGCTGACGGTGAGCCGTTTTTTGCGCTTACGGCCAGGCACAAAGAAAGCCGACATTCTCCCTGCGCTAAAGCGTGTTCAGGCCGGGCATCTGATGGATGCGCCGATGCAAAAACTGTCTGGCGGGGAAACGCAACGCGTCTTGCTGGCCCGTGCGTTGCTAAATAAACCACAGCTACTGGTGCTCGATGAACCGACTCAGGGAGTGGATGTGAATGGTCAGGTTGCACTGTACGATCTTATCGATCAGTTGCGACGCGAGCTGGATTGCGCCGTGTTGATGGTATCTCATGATCTGCATCTGGTCATGGCAAAAACCGACGAAGTCCTGTGTCTGAACCATCACATTTGCTGCTCCGGCACACCAGAGGTGGTTTCAATGCACCCTGAATTCATTTCTATGTTCGGGCAACGCGGCGCTGAACAACTCGGAATTTACCGTCACAACCATAATCATCGCCACGATTTGCAGGGTCGCATTGTGTTACGCCGGGGAAATGGTCACTCATGATTGAATTATTATTACCCGGCTGGTTAGCCGGGATCATGCTGGCCTGCGCTGCTGGCCCGCTTGGCTCGTTTGTGGTCTGGCGTCGGATGTCTTATTTTGGCGATACGCTGGCGCACGCATCACTGCTGGGCGTTGCGTTTGGTCTGCTGCTGGATGTAAACCCGTTCTACGCGGTTATCGTCGTCACCCTGTTGCTGGCCGCAGGTCTGGTGTGGCTGGAGAAACGCCCTCACCTCGCGATTGATACCCTGCTCGGTATTATGGCGCACAGTGCACTGTCATTAGGCCTGGTGGTTGTCAGCCTGATGTCCAATATTCGCGTGGATCTCATGGCCTATCTGTTTGGCGATCTGCTCGCCGTCACCCCAGAAGATCTGGCGGCCATTGCCATTGGTGTCGTGGTCGTACTGGCTATTCTGTTCTGGCAGTGGCGTAACCTGCTATCGATGACTATCAGCCCGGATCTGGCCTTTGTTGACGGCGTGAAACTGCAACGTGTCAAGCTATTGCTGATGCTGGTCACAGCACTCACTATCGGTGTGGCGATGAAATTCGTCGGGGCGCTGATTATCACATCACTGCTGATAATTCCTGCAGCAACCGCACGTCGTTTCGCCCGTACACCCGAACAGATGGCGGGCGTTGCCGTAGGTGTAGGCATGATAGCGGTGACAGGCGGGCTGACCTTCTCAGCGTTCTATGACACTCCGGCGGGGCCATCCGTGGTGCTTTGTGCTGCACTGCTGTTTATCTTCAGTATGATGAAGAAGCAGGCCAGTTGATTATTTGTTGTTGCCGGATGATCTGCACCCTCCGGCAACAACAAACTTAAGGCATCTCCGGGGGAGTAATACCAAAGTGGTTCCATGCACGTACAGTCGCCATACGTCCGCGCGGAGTCCGTTGTAAAAAACCTTGCTGAATCAAATACGGTTCCAGCACGTCCTCAATAGTTTCACGTTCTTCGCCGATTGCCGCCGCCAGGTTATCCAGGCCGACCGGACCACCAAAGAATTTATCGATCACGGCCAGCAACAGCTTACGGTCCATATAATCGAAGCCTTCAGCATCGACATTGAGCATATCCAGCGCCTGGGCAGCGATATCCGCCGAGATGGTGCCGTCATGCTTCACTTCGGCGAAATCACGCACTCGACGCAGTAAACGGTTGGCAATACGCGGCGTACCGCGTGCCCGGCGCGCCACTTCCAGCGCCCCTTCATCACTCATCTCCAGCCCCATAAAGCGAGCACTGCGTCCAACAATGTGTTGAAGATCAGCGACCTGATAGAATTCCAGTCGCTGAACAATGCCAAAGCGATCACGCAGTGGAGACGTTAACGAACCCGCACGCGTTGTTGCGCCAATCAGGGTAAACGGCGGCAGATCGATTTTAATTGAACGTGCTGCCGGGCCTTCGCCAATCATGATATCCAGCTGATAGTCTTCCATTGCCGGATACAACACCTCTTCCACTACGGGTGACAAGCGATGGATTTCATCAATAAACAGCACATCATGGGGTTCGAGGTTGGTGAGCATAGCCGCCAGATCGCCTGCTTTTTCCAGCACCGGACCGGACGTCGTGCGCAGGTTGACGCCCATTTCATTGGCAACAATATTGGCAAGCGTGGTTTTACCAAGACCCGGAGGACCAAAAATCAGCAGGTGATCGAGGGCATCACCGCGCAGCTTCGCCGCCTGGATAAAAATTTCCATCTGCGAACGTACCTGAGGCTGGCCGATATACTCTTCCAGCAATCTGGGGCGGATCGCACGATCCACCAGATCTTCAGGGGTATTGCTGGCAGCCGAAATCAGGCGATCTGCTTCAATCATCCTTTACCTCACAATGCCGCGCGAAGCGCTTCGCGAATCAGGGTTTCACTGCTGGCATCAGGGCGAGCAACTTTGCTTACCATGCGGCTGGCTTCCTGTGGTTTATAGCCTAACGCTACCAGCGCAGCAACCGCTTCCTGCTCGGCATCATCGCTTACCGGACCAGCAGGTGATGTCAGCACCAGATCGGCTGCCGGGGTAAAGAGGTCGCCATGCAGTCCTTTAAAGCGGTCTTTCATTTCAACAATCAGGCGCTCCGCCGTTTTCTTACCGATACCCGGTAGTTTGACCAGCGCCCCCAGTTCTTCACGTTCTACGGCATTGACAAACTGCTGCGCTGACATGCCGGAAAGGATCGCCAGCGCCAGCTTCGGCCCAACGCCGTTGGTTTTAATGAGTTCTTTAAACAGCGTGCGTTCTTGCTTATTGTTAAAGCCATACAGCAGTTGTGCGTCTTCGCGCACCACAAAATGCGTGAAGATGATCGCTTCCTGCCCGGCTTCCGGCAGCTCGTAGAAACAGGTCATCGGCATATGCACTTCATAGCCTACCCCGCCCGTTTCCAGAAGGACCAGTGGGGGTTGTTTTTCAAGAATGATGCCTCTGAGTCTGCCTATCACATGACGCTCCTGCGTTAAGGGCTAAAAGGTAATGCGCTATCATAAAAAAAGGCTGGATAGATATCCAGCCTCATTTGTCACTAACGTAACCTACCGCGCGCTAAATTCAACCTCGACTCACTCATTTGCATGGCGTTCTGGCTGACATGGCAGTGGGTAATGGCAATCGCCAGCGCATCCGCCGCATCCGCCTGAGGGTTAGCCTGGAGTTTGAGCAGCGTACGCACCATGTGCTGTACCTGGCTTTTTTCCGCGCTACCGATACCGACGACGGTCTGTTTAACCTGTCGGGCAGCGTACTCAAACACCGGAAGATCCTGATTGGTCGCAGCAACAATCGCTACGCCGCGCGCCTGTCCCAGTTTCAGCGCCGAATCGGCGTTTTTCGCCATAAAGACCTGCTCGATGGCAAAATAATCTGGCTGGAACTGGGTGATAATTTCCGTCACACCCGCGTATATCAATTTCAGGCGTGACGGGAGATCGTCAACTTTGGTGCGAATACAACCACTGCCGAGGTAGGTCAACTGTCTGCCGACCTGACGGATGACGCCATAACCGGTAATGCGCGACCCCGGGTCAATGCCGAGAATGATAGACATCACGCATCTCCTGTTATTTTATGGCTTAACCGCATCATTCTAACGTAGCGGCAACCTCATCGGAGATTTCGCCGTTGTGGTAAACTTCCTGCACGTCATCGCAATCTTCCAGCATATCGATCAGACGCATCAGTTTCGGCGCTGTTTCTGCATCCATATCCGCTTTGGTGGATGGGATCATAGAAACTTCAGCCGCGTCCGCTTTCAGACCTGCCGCTTCCAGTGCATCACGCACTTTACCCATCTCTTCCCACGCGGTGTAAACGTCAATCGCGCCGTCGTCGAAGGTTACAACGTCTTCAGCACCGGCTTCCAGTGCCGCTTCCATGATGGCGTCTTCGTCGCCTTGCTCAAAGGAGATCACGCCTTTCTTGCTGAACAGGTATGCAACGGAACCGTCGGTACCGAGGTTGCCGCCTGTTTTAGTGAATGCGTGACGCACTTCCGCAACGGTACGGTTACGGTTATCAGACAGACATTCAATCATCACGGCTGTACCGCCAGGACCGTAACCTTCATAGATGATGGTTTCCATGTTGGAATCTTCATCACCACCCACACCACGCGCAATCGCACGGTTCAGAGTGTCACGAGTCATGTTGTTTGCCAGCGCTTTATCAACAGCTGCACGCAGACGTGGGTTAGCATCCGGATCGCCACCACCCAATTTAGCCGCCGTCACCAGCTCACGAATGATTTTGGTGAAGATCTTACCGCGCTTAGCATCCTGCGCTGCTTTACGATGTCTGGTGTTGGCCCATTTACTATGACCTGCCATAAATAATCTCTCCAAAAAGCGCGCCTTCTCAGGCGACGTTAATTACAAACTCTTCAATCGCCTGCCGGTTACTCCACGACTTGGTTAACTGTGCAGCCTCGTGCGCATTAACCCAACGGTAGGTCAAATGTTCGGTGAACACGATCTCTCGTTCAGTGGGCAGAGCCAGGCAAAACCAGGACTCCGTATTACGTACAATTCCTGGCGCATAGCGATGACGTAAATGACTAAAAATCTCAAACTCCACCGTGCGCTGGCAATCAATTAAGGTCAGTTGCTCACGCGCAACATCAATGGCGACCTCTTCCTTTACTTCGCGCATAGCGGCTTGCGACGCGGTTTCACCCTCTTCAAGGCTGCCGGTGACCGACTGCCAAAAATCAGGATCGTCGCGCCGCTGTAACATCAGCACTCTCCCGGTGTCCTTTGCATAAATCACGACTAACACCGAGACAGGCTGTTTATATGCCATATCAGTTATTCTCGGCCTTCTTAACAACCTGAATGCTCAGTTCCGCCAGCGCAGCTTCGTTGGCAAAGCTCGGCGCTTCGGTCATCAGACACGCGGCAGCTGTCGTTTTCGGGAAAGCAATAACGTCACGGATGTTATCAGTACCGGTCAGCAGCATGGTTAGACGATCCAGACCAAACGCCAGGCCCGCGTGCGGCGGTGTACCGTATTTCAACGCGTCCAGCAGGAAGCCGAATTTCTCGCGCTGCTCTTGTTCGTTGATACCCAGAATACCGAATACGGTCTGTTGCATATCACCGTTATGGATACGTACTGAACCACCGCCTACTTCGTAGCCGTTGATAACCATATCGTACGCATTGGCAACCGCATCTTCCGGCGCAGCTTTCAGCTCAGCCGCCGTCATGTCTTTCGGCGAGGTGAACGGGTGGTGCATCGCGGTCAAACCGCCTTCACCATCGTCTTCAAACATTGGGAAGTCGATAACCCACAACGGCGCCCATTTGGATTCGTCGGTCAGGTTCAGGTCTTTACCCAGTTTCAGGCGCAGAGCCCCCATCGCGTCGGCAACCACTTTCTTATTGTCGGCACCGAAGAAGATCATATCGCCGTCTTGTGCGCCAGTACGTTCCAGAATAGCTTCAATGATTTCAGCATTCAGGAACTTGGCCACCGGGCTGGTTACCCCTTCCAGACCTTTCGCACGCTCGGTGACTTTGATGTATGCCAAACCTTTCGCGCCGTAGATCTTAATGAAGTTACCGTAATCGTCGATCTGCTTACGGCTAAGTGTAGCGCCGCCAGGTACGCGCAGAGCCGCTACACGCCCTTTCGCATCGTTAGCCGGACCAGAGAACACAGCGAACTCAACAGATTTCAGCAGATCAGCAACGTCCACCAGCTCCATCGGGTTACGCAGATCCGGCTTATCGGAACCGTAACGACGCTCAGCTTCAGCAAAGGTCATGATCGGGAAATCACCCAGATCCACACCTTTTACTTCCTGCCACAGATTACGCACCAGCGCTTCCATCACTTCACGCACCTGCGGTGCGGTCATGAAGGAGGTCTCAACATCGATCTGAGTAAATTCAGGCTGGCGGTCAGCACGTAAGTCTTCGTCACGGAAGCATTTTACGATCTGGTAGTAACGGTCGAAGCCAGACATCATCAGCAGTTGTTTGAACAACTGAGGAGACTGTGGCAGTGCGTAGAATTTACCTTTATGTACGCGAGACGGTACCAGGTAGTCACGCGCACCTTCTGGCGTCGCTTTCGTCAGCATCGGTGTTTCGATGTCGAGGAAGCCGTGGTCGTCCATGAAACGACGCACCAGGCTGGTAATTTTGGCACGCGTTTTCAAACGCTGCGCCATTTCAGGGCGACGCAGATCGAGGTAGCGATACTTCAGACGAGCTTCTTCAGTATTTACGTGGTTAGAGTCGAGCGGCAGTGAATCTGAACGGTTGATAATGACCAGATCGGATGCCAGCACTTCAATTTCGCCAGTCGCCATATCAGCGTTGACGTTTTTCGCGTCACGCGCACGCACGGTGCCCGTGACCTGAATGCAGAACTCATTACGCAGTTCGGAGGCCAGCTTTAACGCGTCCGCACGGTCCGGATCGAAAAATACCTGCACGATACCTTCGCGGTCGCGCATATCGATAAAGATCAGGCTACCAAGATCACGACGACGGTTGACCCAACCACACAGAGTCACCTGCTGCCCCTCGTGGGACAGACGTAGCTGTCCGCAATATTCTGTACGCATGAGATATCCCTTAACTTTGCCGCAGGCAGATTGTCACCTGCCCGGCAGATGACGAAGTCGCAGCTTTAGCTGAATGTCACAACTGAATGAAAAAAGGCGGCTATTATACTGGAAATTCTGCCGCACGATAAGAGCCTACTGGGATAGACTCTCAGTCCGGTACTGACTGTACGCGTGTTTCCTAAGCGGGTATTGCGTAATCTCACAAAAAATAACAAAAATTGTCGCCCCTTTCACACAGATTCGCGATTAAGGTGTAACGGAATTCTTTTTTTACTGGAGTCACCATGCTGGAACTGAATGCAAAAACAACCGCTCTGGTCGTCATCGATCTACAGGAAGGGATCCTGCCTTTCGCGGGTGGGCCTCATTCGGCAAACGACGTAGTCGCCCGCGCGGCACAACTGGCGGAAAAATTCCGTACTAACGGTTCACCGGTGGTGATGGTTCGCGTTGGCTGGTCTGCGGATTATGCCGAGGCGCTAAAACAACCGGTTGATGCCCCAACGCCAGCCAAAGCATTACCTGACAACTGGTGGGAATACCCACAAGCGCTGGGAAAATGTGCGACAGACCTGGAGGTCACCAAGCGCCAGTGGGGAGCATTCTACGGTACGGACCTGGAACTACAGTTGCGCCGTCGTGGTATCAACACCATCGTCCTTTGCGGGATCTCTACGAACATTGGCGTCGAATCCACCGCGCGTAACGCCTGGGAGCTGGGTTTTAGCCTGATCGTTGCCGAAGACGCCTGCAGTGCCGCCAGCGCCGACCAGCATCAGGGCAGCATGACGCATATTTTCCCACGCATTGCCCGCGTACGCCGCGTTGACGAGATCCTGCAAGCACTATGATCTATATCGGCTTACCCCAATGGTCACACCCGAAATGGATGCGTCTGGGGATCACCAGCCTTGAAGAGTATGCCCGCCACTTTAACTGCGTGACGCGGGTATTTTAAAAATCACTAAAGAACGCCCAAGAGCATGTGTTTTCTTTTGTGTATTCAATACATTAAAAAATAGTTTCGCATGAAATTCGGTAAACTTCATGTGTGCAATAATGTCCCATTCATGCCCCATAACAGCCATTTTTGTCCCATCCTTGCCCCATAAGTCGAACGTCCGCTGCCTATAACTTCTATACTATCTGTATGTTGTAAATTGGGAGGTTTCTATGTGTGGACGCTTTTCACAGTCAATGACGCGTGAAGACTATCTCGCTCTGCTTGCTGAAGAAGCAGAACGCGATATCCCTTACGATCCCGAACCAATCGGACGTTTTAACGTCGCGCCAGGCACCAAAGTTCTGCTTCTGAGCGAACGTGACGAGAAACTCCATCTTGATCCAGTTATCTGGGGATACGCCCCCGGGTGGTGGGATAAACCCCCACTAATTAACGCACGCTCTGAAACTGCGGCCACCAGCAGAATGTTTAAACCGCTCTGGCAGCATGGTCGTGCAATTTGTTTTGCTGATGGCTGGTATGAATGGAAAAAGGAAGGTGACAAAAAGCAGCCCTACTTCATTCATCGAGCCGATGGTCAGCCGATATTCATGGCAGCTATAGGCAGCACACCATTTGAACGTGGAGATGAAGCAGAAGGTTTCCTGATAGTTACAGCTGCAGCTGACAAAGGACTGGTTGATATTCACGACAGACGACCGTTGGTACTGCTACCGGAAGCCGCGCGCGAATGGATGAGGCAAGATGTTGGAGGGAAAGAAGCAGCGGAAATTGCAGCCGACGGTGTCGTGCCGGATGATAAATTTATATGGCACGCCGTAACGCGTGCCGTTGGGAATGTGAAAAATCAGGGGGCCGAACTAATAACGCCAATATGATTACATCACCGGACAATCATCAAACTCCGCGTTCCTGGCATCATTAATGATGTAAGTAACCACCCCGAATATAGCGGGTGCAGAACTGTAACTGTCATCATCTACTGGCAGTGCCTCCCTTCTCCCGTTCTCCAGATTTATCAGGTGGGGCTGAGGGTGAATTCTGTATCGCTTGATCCTGAATTCCCCGTCTATCGCACATATCAGCAGCGAGCCATCACAAGCAGTAAGTGACGCATCCACAACCAGCAGCGCTCCCTGGAGTATTCCTTCCCTGAAATGTGAACGCGATGCCCGCATGAAATAAGTCGCTGCGGGGTGTCTGATTAGCTGCTGATCGAGGGAGATTCGTGTTTCAACATAATCTGCCGCAGGTGATGGAAATCCCATGTTTACGCCCTCTCTTGAATACCGGATAAAAACACAGTATAAATACTGTATATACATCCAGTAAAGAGGCAATAAGCAATGTTCGTGGAACTCGTTTATGACAAAAGGAATTTTGATGGTCTGCCCGGTGCAAAAGATATCATTCTGGGCGAATTGAGTAAGAGGGTTCACCGGATTTTTCCGGATGCTGATGTCCGGGTTAAACCGATGATGACGCTGCCGGCGATCAACACTGACGCCAGCAAGCATGAGAAAGAACAGATAAGCCGGACAGTTCAGGAAATGTTTGAAGAGGCTGAGTTCTGGTTAATCAGTGAATAAAATTCTGTCCACTACAGCTTGATTGTAAAAACGTGCTGTAGCGGGATCATGACACACTGGGCATGTTAACTGGCCTGTTCCCCCGGAGGCGTAGGCCAGACAGGTTTTGACGTATCAACCCGCATCAAATCCAGCCGGTAGTCCTGCCAGTTTATCAGGTCGGCGGCCTCTTCAGCCGTCGCTTTGCCTGCATCGACCGCGTACTGCAGAGGTCCAATTCGATTGGTTGCCTCTGACAACAGTGACTGTTTTTTGGATTCAGCAAACCACCGCTGCTCTTCTTCAGTTAATTTCGGGACATAATCTGCGGATGGGATGATCACTGGCATCCCATCACTTCCCGGTCTGATTACGCCACCTATGTTCTGGGCGCTAATTAACTCAGTTCGGAGCGACTCAGCAATTTCGACCGCATCTGCAGGAAGAGTCTGGTTATCATCATAAAAACCGTTCTGGCTGGCACTGTAAAAAACTTTCATATTTATCTTCCTTCTGCTTTCCAGTGAAATCCAATGGCAGCAGCGACAGGGGTTGATCCTGCATTTGCCCCCGTCAGATATAAACGCACTCCGGTTGTTGTAGCGGTTCCTACAGACACGATGTAGTTTGCGGGTTGCTGAGATGTTGGCGTCGCCGTTACGGTGAGATTGTTAGTCGTGGTGAACGCTTTAGGGAATACGATATCGGCTATTCCGGAACTGTTCGCAGCGCCAGAGCCGTGCTGAAAAATATGCTGGCCATCACCTAAAGTCTGGTATTGAGGGAAACTTCCAAAACCAAGGTTTGAGAGAGCCTCTGCAATTGCTGCAGCTCCGTCTGCCTTAATATCTGCAAAAGGATGTGCACGGCTTAACAGCAGCGCCTTCAGGGCAGTAAGTAACTGGTTATGTTTTGATTTATCCAGATTAACGCCGGTTGCTTCTACAACTCCCGCCAGTTCTTCCTGCAACATATCAAAATAATCGTTATCAAGATCTGTGGCCGGGGTTCCTGTCTGGGGGTTACCTGCAGTAAAGCCGTTCTTGCCCGCGCCGAATTTATCTTTCTGCGCAGTAGGTGTGTCAATGCGATGCATAATGTCTCCGGTTACGGATATTTGAATATTACGTAGGTATGGGACGGGCACAGTTTATTGATAACGCACTCGGCAACAGTATCGCCCCAGTAACGAATGGGCGTTTCGCAATTGTCTGAGCAGGTCATCCAGGTGGCGTCCGTTGAAGCAGGCATATTTACCTGCCAGTAATAACGCCATTCAGTTGAATAGGTCGCATCCATACACGACGACGTACACTTGAAAGGTCCCTTGTTATAGCGCGTGATAGTGGCGCCGGGCTTCCCCATAGCGGTCAGTTGACGAAGATAGAAATCTTCGTTGATTCCTCCGGTAAGATTAACTTTTGCGTCCAGCCGTTGCTGTCGCAGCCGTACCGTCTGTGTTCCTGATGGTATGCATTCATCAGGCAGACCGCAGCACCGCTCCCATCGGTCAATAAGTTCTGTTGTGGTACGCGGATCAAGCTCCTGCATGAGTTCATCAGCACGCTGATGCACCCTGAGCAAAGAAGGCGCTACGCCACTTATTGCAACATCGTCAACTGACCATGCAGGTCCGGGTGGAAGCAGCGCACTCAGTAACTGGACATAATCATCATTACTCACGCCCACGTTATTACCCCCAGTACAGCCAGTTCATTTTTTGCAACTGGCGTATCAACTGTTGGAGAAAGTAGCTTATGGCTGTACTCACCGGCAGCTATAGAAATCGCCTCGTTTGTACGGGATAGCTCAAGCGTCCCTTCCGGATAGCCGTCACGCAGCAGAAATGAACGAAGCTCGGCCTCAACTGCGGCGCGTATTTCAGGAGTATCCGGGTTCAGGTCAATGGTGTAGTTGACCGTTTTTGGCGTCCCCTTAAATACATAGAGGTCTGAGCCCGCTACGGGTGCCAACGGTTCAATATGTGCCTGAGCCGCAGCAACTGTTGCATCATCAAGAATCGGGTTAATCAGGTCGCTACTGGCAATCATAACGCCAACCGTTCCCGTCCCCATCCAGTGCCGGTAAGTCCACGCGCGTGTTACGCCGGGCACTTCTTTTGCCCAGACAACATAATCTCCGTCAGCGCCGCCTTGCGGGGTCCAGTAGTAGCGTTCCAGGACACGGGCACGCCAGACATCAAGGTCTTCAATATCAAAACCGCCAGTGACCGTATCGGCCATGCCGCCGGAAGGAAGTCCATTAACCGGCGTAACCAGTGAGAGCGCCTCACCATCATCCATATTTCCGGTTATACCTGTCATGCTGCAGACAACGGGTACACGAAGCACGCCACCGGCACTTGTTGCGTCTGCCTGAACGATGTACTGGACGAGATCGTCACGCTGAATTACCGAGCCGGCGCTCACCTTCAGCCCGTTAGTTACGCCATCCCAGCGCATAAAACCTGATGCGGCCACGGCATCTTTTCTCGGGCATCGCTTCATAGCAGCATGCCGATAAAGCCATGACTCATCGCACAGGTCAGGCAGCATATTCATCGCCAGATAATCGATATAGCCATAAACCGTATGCAGCGCCCCCGCATAAACCTTGGCCCTGACATCTTCATCCATGCGGCGAAGCTCATCATTGATGTCAAGGCGTGCAAAAAGGTCTGTGCGGATCATGCTGATGTTTTCGGCCAATGTTGGCCGCTGAAATTCACTGTCCGCCATTGGTGATTACACTCCACAGATCGTTAAAAGAAATCGTTACCGGACCATCCCGTCGCCAGAGAACAATCTTATTCCCCAGTTCATTAATACCGGTTCGCTGGATATCAATGTCGATACGAGATACCACACCGTCATCCAGCATCCATTGAAGAGCTTCACGCAGATAGTTGCGCACGGTATTCACCAGGGCGTTCGTGAGCTTGCTCCGCTGGAGTAGCCACAATTTCGAACCATAACGGTCGTTCGCGACAACCGGCCAGGTATCGCCCCACCATCCCATCGGAACATCAGCGTTATCATCAGGATCGGCGCGGCGGTGGGTGAATAAAGAAATCACTACAGCGCGGGTGAGCGGATCAAGCTGAGAACCGGCGCTTACCCGTTTCCCATTTACCGTAAGCCAGAGTTCCATCACGCCCCCATTTGTTTATCAGGTGTATCGGTGTTATTGCCCTGCCCGTTTTCTCTGTGTTTATGCCCGTTATAAGCAACACGCATCGCCGACATTGTCTGGCCAGAAGTATCACAGAGGTCTTTGATCTGGCCCGTTGACTCAATATCCATTTCAAAGCGGGCTTTAGGCGAGTTTTTAAACGTAATCACCTTGCCACCACCATCAACAACAATCCCGGCGCGTGTCAGCGTGACTGACTGCCCCTGGTCATCGTAGAGAGCAACCTCCCCCGTTTTGAGCCCCTTCATGCGATAGCGACGATCAGACACGGTGATCGCAACGGCGTGAGAACGGTCACCATCAGGAAACAAAACAACAGCCTCAGCCCCCGCTTGTGCACGAGAAGTGAAGCCATAGGGTTCAAGGTGCTCAATACCCGCCTTTTGCTGCCCAGCCAGTAACTCAACATCTATCATCTGGCACTTGGAAGCTGCGTTGATACTCTTCACAACAGCGCGTCCAATGAGTCCCAGAACCTGTCTCTGAAGGCTTTGCATTACTCCCATTAGAACGGGTCCTCTTTGACTTTGCGTTTTTTAGCACGCTTCTGACTGCTCCCTTCGGGCTCAGGAAGATAGGCATCCGGCGGCCCGACGCGTAACTCTGTCAGGGTGCCGTTATTGTCTTTAGTGAATGAGACTTCAGAGATGAGGAGTTCGCGGTTGTTGAAGCCGCAGATCGGATCGAAAACAATAACCCGCTGGTTTGGCTGCCACAGAGAACCATCCCCCTGTCGCCAGCCCCACACCGTGTACGTGGTTTCATCGGTACGTGCAGCGCGTTGTCGCGCCTCGAATTCGGCGCGCGCAATGCAACTGGCGCCAGTCGACTGCCCTGTTTGTTGTACTGCCATAGGGCGGTAACGGCCAATTGAGGCATCTGTTGTTTTTGCACGAAGAGCCGTCGTGGTAGCAGCACCAAAATCATCATCATTTCCGGCGCGCTGACCAGAAACCTGATAAGTGGAAAAACGTTCACGAATACTTTTTTCGGTATCACAGGAAATAACGTTTTTTCCCAGCACCAGAGCTGTATGAGCGCGCGTGGTACCAATGCCGCCGATTACCAGCCTTCCACGCGGATCGTCGTAGGCCAGCGCCTGCTGCTGTCCAAGCATCTTGTTCAGGACTTCAATAACCGTTTCACCGTGGTCGGGTTGCACGCCGGGAATAACACCACCCGGCGCGCCAGCGTTTATCACCGCAATGCCAAAAGGTCTGGCAAGCGCCGAGGCAACCTGAACGAGTGATTGCCCATTGAATTGAGTCGGCTCAGCAGCACAATCAATAAGATCGGCGGTCAGACTACGCCCGCTAATTCCGACACTAATTGATCGCGCATCATAGCGAACCGGCGTTGCTTCAACCCAACCGGTAACCACCAGGTCAGCACCGATTAGAACTTCAACCTTGTCGCCATTTTTAACCCTGGGCTGAAGTGACGCAACACCATCACCACCGGGCCACTGGCGGGTAATCTCTACACTAAAATCTCGGGCCAAACGCTCAATCCCGCAACCAATACGAATTGACGTCCAGCCCCCCCACTCACGACCGTTAACACGGAGAGTCACGTTATCATTCATCGTACAGGAACCCTCAGCGGAGCTACCGGCACAAAGCCCGGGTGAGCCACAGCATTGCGCCTGACAATGTCAGACTCCCGTGAAGCGTTATCGAACCAGGTTGCCGCCAGAACCAGTGCAGGCGTTACCTCATCAGGCGTTCTGATAACGGTCTTTTGGGTCTGTATCAGGCGGTGTTTTATGTCGTTGTTAAGGTCAGACTTCACTCTGCGCAAAGCCAGAAACAAACGATCATCGGTCGTGCGGGATAGTTCTTTATCAATAGCAGTATTCAGCGTGTCACGGATATCGACCAGATCATCCCATGTAGGCACGTCGACAACTGTCGCTTCATCAGGAGCATTATTCAGCTCAGGATGAGTAACAGAAGGCCAGCCAGTGGACTGCTGGCTTTGCTCGCTTGTCGTGACAACCGGAGCAGGTAACGTCGTGACAGCATAAGCCGCTTCGCTTATTGCTGTTGTGCGAACCGCGCTGGCAACATAATTATTTTGCTGTTTCTGGCTCTGCGTCGTCTTGCTGTCCGTTTTCCATACGCCACGCGGTGCCAGATCACTCCCCATGGAGATACCTGAAAAGTTTTTAATCATTGTGAACAGGTCGCTGGCATTACCAGAGAGCCGATTCCCCGAACGCCACATTGCCTGCAACTGGTCAACGAAGCCTTTGCCTGAAGATGGCGGAGGGAGCAGAACAGAGATATCACCCTGCATTAGCCGTGCGGCGGCGGAAATACCAGAATCGACCATCGCCATTTTGTCAGAGACATAGCCAAGCATGCTGGTCGCATCCTCAATCACACCGTTCTGAACGAAATCAGGCATGCCGTCCATACCGAACTGGTCGAAGTTATCGCTAATACAGTCATCAAGGGCAGAACAGGAGGAAACAAGCGTATTGGCCGTTGCGGCCCCAGAAGTCGGATAAGTAAGTTCGCCTGCTTCAACGAACTGCAGATCAAAACGCACCATGCGTCCTTCACTTCTCGTCGTGCTGACACGAATCTCACCATCAACACACACATTGAGTTCACCAAACGTTGGGTGTACCAGTGTTCCCGGTCCCGGTTTATTCAGAGCCTCAATCAGTCGATCGCGCTGCTCAAAACAGTCATCACCGATGACATAGGCTGTAATATTTGGTTTGAATGTTACCTTACCGAGATCTTCGGTATACGGTTTATCCCTGTTTGGGTATTCGTGCGTTTCGACACGACGGCCTACTGTGGCTCCCTCGTCTTCAGTCTTAAATGAAACTCCGCGAAACGATGCTTCCACCAGCCGATCTTTCCACGTCATATAAACTCCAGGCATAAAAAACCCGCATCTAAGCGGGTTTTGCATTTGTATCTAAATTACTTAGATAAAAAAAGTGCGTTACTATAATTTTCTTTCTGGCTTTCGATAAATTTCTTAATATTTTCGTTGGAAAAATCTTTGATAAATGAACCTTTGACCATTGGTATTTCTTGTTTTTCCAACGTCAATGTAAACAAAGGTTGATATTCACTGGTATAACGAACAGCAGAAGTGATTTCCAGTTTAGCATCATCAATAACACCAAGGTTTTCTGCTGTTAGTTTCTCCTCATCTTTCGTTTTGTCTTTATTAATTGCCTTGAGTATCTCTGTAATTTTAGTGTCTAATTCGATTGCAAAATTATCTGGATTCCCTTCGGATATTAAAACCTGTTCACCTTCTTTGAAAATCAACTTTGCGCTGAGTAATTTTTGTTCTTTGTATATATCACCTAATTTTACAGCACCTCCTGCGAGAGGTATTACGTGTTCATTCTTAAATGAAATATTTTCAGAGATAATAAGTGCAGAAAAAACGACTGACACACCAATTATTGCACTTGCTATTATATGAGTTTTCATAATATCCCTATGTAATTTTCTAAAATTATTAGCTATGCGCACCATAGCAAGCTTAAAAATACATTGGTCTATCCGCTCATGCCAGTCTTTCCTATTCTTGTGTAACCCACATCATGATTTACATCTATACCCGATGACCGGGTGTCAGTAACGCGCATACCAGGCGGCGCATCTTTGAAGGATACTGTAATTTCTCCCTCGGCTTTCTTTTGCCCGGTTTGGTTTATTTGATACGGATTATATCCCTGGACAGGAACACCAGTACCATAGGCTCCATAACCACCAGCCCCCCACTGGGCAGCATTAGCAGCTGCTACCGTATCACTTGCACCATCAGTGAACCATTCAATAATAGGCTTAACCTTTGCCCACATGTCCTGAAACCACTGTACTATCGGCCCCCAGTTATTAACAACTGACCCCATCGGAGACCAGTCAAATGCCATTTTTGCCCACCGCATCCAGTCGGAAAATATTGGCTGTACAAATCCCCATAGCGTCTTGAAATATGGTCCAATGACGTCCCAGTTAGAAATGATGAGTCCCGCCGCCAGCGCTATACCCGTGGCTATCATGCCTATTGGCGTCATTGACATTATTCGGCTGACCATGCTGATAGCGCCACCTACCCCCATAAGACCTAGTTTGAGCACAGTCAACCCTGCTGCGAGGCCAACAACACCACGAATTACCCGAGGATTTTCATCAGCAAACGTGGTGAAACGCTCGCTCAGGTCGCCTAGCCATGTAACGATTTTTTTGGTATCAGAAGAGAATGCACCGCCGATAGCAGCCAGACCATTCATTGCTGTACCGGTCATCGCTTCCCAGAGGTTAGCAAGAGTACCGAGCTGCGCCCCAACACGTTTATTCAGGCTGGCCTGTTTATCCATTTTTTGCTGAATCTGATCGTAGCCTTCTTTACCTTTGTCGATGAGGGCATTCACTACCTGCAGAGTTTCCGCATCATCACCAAAAAGGTTTTTCAGTACTGAAGTCTTATCCGTATCAGTTAGTTTGCGCAGTTTTGCTAACTGGCTGAACATTTTATCCAGACCACCAAAGCCGCCCTTCCCGTCAGTAAAATCCAGCCGAATACCTTGTTTTTTTAGCGACTTATTTGTCGCTTTAACCTTTTTAAGATCAAGTCCTGACTGAATGACTTTTCTCAGGGCGTTACCAGATGACTCCCCCTGCATACCCATCTGGTCCATCATGACGCTGATCGGAGCAAGTCCCTGAGCGGCTTTCAATCCGTCCTTATTAACCATCTTCAGAACTGAGCTGGTTTTTGTGAAAAACGACAACATGTTGGTGTCGTCGACACCAAGGTAAAACGCTTTCTGGATGGTATCAAACAGCCCCATCATGTCATCTGATGCGGTCCCAGTTGCGTCCTGCATTTTTGCGGCGAATTCTGCCGCTGCTTCAGGTGTTTTTTTAAGCTGTACGGCAAGGTATGCAGTCGCTTTGCCTACCCCACCCAGAATGTTTTCTGCCGGAATACCCTGTCGAACAAGCATCTGCATCATGTTCTGAAAATCAGCAGTGGTGCCAGGTAACTGATTCCCAAGCCCAACAGCCAGTTTGTTTATTTTTTCAAAACTATTGCCGACTTCTCCGTTCGCCTGCATCATCGCGACCTTCAGCCCAGTAGCCGCATTCTCCTGATCCGCATAGGCTTTCAGCGATACAGTCAATCCAGCAGCCAAACCACCAGCCAGCGCTAATCCACCCTTTGAAGCTTCCTCTGCCTGGCGCTTGAAACCACGGATGTTTTTCTGCATCCGTGAAAGTGCTGGAGATAGCTTATCTACGCCAGTAATCAGAGCCTTAAGCTCAAATTCAGCCATTGCCTTTCTTCTCCTGCTCTATCCTGTTTGCCTGACTGACCAGCAGCGGAATCTCACTGATTGGCATTTTCAGCAATTCAAATGGATTAATGCGCCAGTAGCTGGCGCAGTCAAAAAAACGGTCAGTGAGATATTCGGCTGTCAGGCCTGGAGGAAAAAACCCGCAACCAGCCAGCCTGCGGTATTCAGGTCGCCAGGTTTCATCTGGTCAACCGTACTCAGGGGTACATTTGCCAGCCGTACAATATACTTCGCGATAATATGCGCCTGCAGTTTGATGGATTCGTCCTGATTCATCTGGTAGGGGTAACCAAGTTCACGAACGTCTTTACCCGTCGGTTCGTTAAACTCCAGCACGCTGATCGTTTCACCATGAGCGGTTACTGGATGCTCTAGCTCAAGTTCTTTCATTACTGGTAATCCCCTTCTTCACCGTGGAATTCAAGATCAGCCGTACCTTCTTCGGCGTTGTGGTTTGCCTCACCGTGTAGCCAGGCAGACGACAAGACATAAACCTGACCGTTTGCCAGTTCGGCTGTAATGGTCATCTGGTCTGAGGTAGTGACCTTGTTGACCGGAAAATCTTTCGGCACCTTGAAGGTGCCTTTGATATATGGCGCGCGGTGCGTTTCTTTACGATCCACCGAACCATCAAGGCCAATAACATCATCATTGACCTTAGTGTTCATCGGCACCTCAATACCGCCGGTCATGGATAATTGCTGACCATCAATTTTGAAATAACAAGTACCTGCAATGCGCGGCATTATGCGGACTCCTCTTGATACTGAAGGCGGAACTGGTTAACGACCGCAAACACTCGCAGCTGGTTAACGTAGTCAGGCGGGAACAGGGTGTTGATACGGTTTGGGTTTGTCGCGTCACGTTCAACCTTCAGGTATTGCTTGAACAGGTCGTAATTTTCTACGATCCCGGCGCGCTCCATCTGTCGGTAAGTCGCCAGCAATTCCCCTTTGATAACTGCCGGGGTAACAATCGCCTGACCAGGACCAAAGCGAGTGCCGTCGTTCGCCAGTTTATGGCGCCCATATTTACTGGTGATAACCGATTTCAGCCTGCGCAAGACATAAGCGCTGGTATGCAGCGTCTCGCTGTCGAGATAGCTGTTGTCTGCAACACCGTAGGCGTTTTTCTTGTACGTTGTAACGTCGCGCTGAATGCGCAGCGTGCCGCTTTCAACGTATGAGGTTGCAATCCCATGTGACAGCAGAGACTGCTGCTCGGTCATCGTGAAACGCTTTCCTTTTGGTGCTGGTAGCATGTCCACGAGCTCACCTGTCTGGGTTGGGCGCGCCGGATCGTTACGGATAAAGACGGCATTGCGCGCTGT
Organism: Citrobacter sp. U14242; assembly: GCF_046555775.1. Taxonomy (NCBI): domain Bacteria; kingdom Pseudomonadati; phylum Pseudomonadota; class Gammaproteobacteria; order Enterobacterales; family Enterobacteriaceae; genus Citrobacter; species Citrobacter sp. U14242. The sequence goes on along the minus strand of NZ_JBKGLW010000009.1, from coordinate 127,497 downwards.
TCGGCTGGCTGCAAGTTCGTCTGCTGGGGTCTGCGTTTCTTTCTCGTAACCCGCCACAGTGATGTGCTGTTGGTTAAGCTGATCACCGGCAGCAACCAGCTCAGAAAGCGTTCCGAGTTTCGCGGTATAAACGTGGCCATAAAGCTGGCGTGCGTAGCTCCAGCGACCGCTGGTATCGTTCATTTCGCTGACAAATGCATTCACCGAAGCCAAATCGCTGAACGGATGACCAATATAATCAAACGGCTCATCAGCCATAGCGGCAATAGCGCCATTGAGTACCGGAGCCCCCGTTCCGGCAGCGCCAGCAGCGACGGCTACCGCTATGCCTGCAGGCAACACTTCACCACCACCGTAACCGTAATAATTCAGAACGACAGGGATTTCATTCCCGCTCAGACCTTTGTGACGTGCTGTCAGCGTGACCACGCCAGCAGCAGACGAAGCGATAACCGGCAACATAGGATCAGCATTGATTGCATCTTTGATGCTTGATGCCACAGCCTCAACATCATCACCGCTTACAACTGCTGCCTGAATACGAGTACGCCCGACATAAACATTCACCGTGCCGCTCTCAGTTGCTGCGCCAGTTACGGTCAGGGTATACGTGGCCGCCACTCCTGCCGCTGGCTCAGGGACAGCAATGATGTAAAGCTCACCAAAAGGATCGGTTTTACGATACGCAGCAACCATGCGTGCAAGCTGACTACCGGGACCACAAATTTGCTTTGCGTAATCAGCGGACGGCATCAGCACCAGTGAATCAGGCTGAATTGACGCACCTGTATTCGCATGGCCCAGCAGCAATGATGGCGCTGACTCCTGACTTGTATTTGCCGCCGAATTATCCATCTCAGCATAAAACAGTGGCACCAGCGTATTTGCCGGGATAGTGCTGAAACTAACGGTCATTGGTTTCCACCTTTTTTTGTTTAACTTTGTTCACGCGCCTGATATCGCCAGCGGCTTCCCGGCGCAGCCAGTAGCTGCTTTCTTCAACATTTCGCCCTTCAACAGGCAAAAGGTCGCCTCGGGCAGGGTCATGTACTGACCGCCCTTTTAGGGGTTTTACAAACATGGTTTTCCTCAGGAGGGGAGGGTTATCTCTGTGTGATGTTCGGGCTTCCCATCGGGGCTATGTCCCGGATCGATAAAATCAACATCAATCGCCAGCGTTTTAAAATCATCCAGATCGTTCAGCTCGTCCTGCTGACGAGTGTCATCTTCTGAAAGCTCTTTCAACACAGAGAAGTCGAACTGGTAGCTCAGTTCATGCCGGTTCACATCAAGCAACGTACCACCTGCATAGGTGATCGGGTTTCCTCGCTCTTCAGGATTCCAGCCCAGGAGCGCTTTAAACAGTGACTGTCGTACATCGTGAACAACATCATATGAGGCAAACTGACCGCGCTCATCCCGGCCATTGCTGACAAACACAATGATGGAAAACCCTTCGGTTAAATCCTGCCAGTAATCAGTCTGGCTCTTCTGCTCCCCTGGCGAATCATCTCCAGGAACAACATAAGCCGCCGGCAGTTTCATCTTCCCGACTTCCGGCAAGTCCTTAAACTGCGCAGCACCTGCTACACGACTCTGGAATTCCGGGCAACGCGCCCGAAGTGTTGCAATAATCGGGGCCAGTTTCATCAGCGCCGCCTCTCCGGTTTAAGTGATAGCCGCAATTCACGCGCCAAGTAGTAACGCGTCCACGGGCTGTTTTTGTTGAGTGTCTCAACCATAAAATTGTTACGCGGCGCCAGCCGCCAGCCGCTACCACCAGAAGCGCCACGGTGATGACTGCGCTGACGTTTTGCGCCACCGCGCACACCGTAGAAGAGAAATGCCGGGTAAAAATCGCCGGTGATGAGCCGGTTACCCTGCCCGTTCCTCTGGTTCGGTGCGATTCGAGCCATAAAACCTGGTCGTTTAGCACTGGCTTTAGGCACCATGTAACCGATGGATTTAGCCAGGCGGCCTGTCTGGTAACCGGGGTTTTCACCAGGTTCAGAACGGCCACGGCGCATCACCAGACGTCGTGCGTCTCGCATATGGCGCTGGCCGATGGTGACAAAGGCACGCCGAACGCGCGCGCGGTTGAAGCGCATTTCATTCGGCTGCTGAAAATCAACGTGTAAAAAGGGTTCCGCCATTGGAATTCCCCCCGGTATTTTCTGTAAATGAACCCAGTTCGGTGCACTCAAGAAGCAGAAACCGCCGTTTACTGTTTAGATCACGAACACGTTTCACGCGGTACACCTCATCTCCCTTCGCCACTTCAAAATCGCTGGTAATTCCGCGGCGCCAGCGAATGGTGATGTAATGCGTGATCACGTTATCGGTCTGAGCCGTTTCCTGGTATGTCGTCGCGCTGGTTTGCACCACCTTTGCCCAGGCGTTGAATGAAACCGGGTATTCAGGTTCAGTTCCGAAATCATCTGAGGGGACATCGACTCGTTTACGGATCAACACCCGTTTATCCAGTTCACCCGGGTCCGGCAGCATATAAGTCGCACTGGTCTGTGCCTGACGTAGTTTCATTGTGAATAAAACCTGTAAGGAGTCGCGATCCATTTATACGCGAGTGGAGTATCCAGCATCTCAACTTCAGACACTGCAGAGCGATTCTCATAAAAATGAGTCACCAGCATAAGCATCGCAAGACGGAGATCGTCTGGAACGACAAGGCCGTCTATATCTGTTTCAGGAACGCTTTCCCCCTTTCTATATAGCCGCCGATTAAGAAAGGTACTCGTTCTGGCTTCTGCTGCCGCACCCAGAGCATTAAGCAGCGTATCTTCTGAGTCATCATCTTCTTCAAGCTTGAGCTGCCGCTTGATTTCTTCAGTAGACAAAATCATAGGCGTACCTGTAAAAAACCCGCCTAAGCGGGTTGTTTTTTGGCTTTTTTATCAGTTTTTTCGGGCTCCGGTTGTTCCGGTTGTTCCGGTTGTTCCGGTTGTTCCGGTTGTTCCGAGACAATCTCCCGTTCATTCTCGGTGTCAACACCAAGAATCCCAAGTTGAGCGGCAATCTCAATTGCACGGGAAGGCAATTCTTCGTACTCACCAGCCTGGATAGTTTCTACGCGACAACCATCAGGCGACCACTTAAGGCTTTGTTTCAATACAGGCATGCTTCACCTCATAAAATAGGGACCTTAGCCCCAGGTAGTTATGGAGCTACTGGCGCACCAATTTGCAGGAGTTTGATTGCCTGAGAATCAGCAAGCATGCCACCAGTACGTTTAGTGGTATAAAAACCCACGTATGGCTTGTTGGTATACGGATCACGCAAAATACGGGTGCCAATACGGTCAACAATGGTGTAGCCACGTTTGAAGTTACCAAACGCAATTGCCTTAGCATCTGCCGCAATGTCTGGCATCTGTTCATTTTCTGAAATACCGTATCCCAGCAAGGTAGACGGCTGATTCAGCTCCAGTCCAGGACGCCACAGGTAGTTACCTTCGGCATCTTTCAGGATGCGAATTTTGAACAGGCTGTTGTTGTTCATCATGAACTTAGCGCCGTTACGATGTGTTTTGCGCAGGGTATAGACCAGTTTAATGATAGAATCAGCAGTCACTGCAGCAGCCGAGCCGGACAGAATATGCTGCAGCGTACCAAATGCTCGTGTCTTGTCATCATCCAGACTGGACGCATAAGCCAGGAAACCTTTCGGCTTCTTGGTGCCATTCCCGCTGGTAAATGCAATCTCTTCCTGTTCGGCAAACTCAATTGCCAGCTCGCTATTAATCCAGTCTTCAGCGTTGAAAAACACATCATCCAGCATTTTTTGCGTGGCCTGCGGGTTGCCGTAAATCTCCCCCATAAAGGGTTCGATTAGTTTGAGTTTAGATGCGTCAGTCGCAGGACGGGCGTCTGTTTCACCAACCCAACCAGAAGCAGTACCGCCAACATTCACTAACTTTTTATAATCGGAGCCGCCAATAGTGATTACAGTAGCTTCCTGACGCATCACTACCTCATCTTTAAGTAGGGTGAGGATATTGCGGTCAAGCTCTTCAGGAACGGCATAACCACCGTCTTCATCAGTTCCAATCTGCAGCGCCTTACGCTCCAGATCGCGCAGTCCGTCATCATCCCCCTTGCGCATAAATTGCATGAAGGCCGTTTTGTGTTCAGTTGCAGCTTTAGATTGCTGTTGCGGACCGCCAGGACGCTTAACCGCCGCAAGTTCTGTTTCGAGGTCTGATTTGAGGCTTTCCAGCTCGGAGAGTTTCCCGTTAAGGGTCTCAACCTGTCCTGCCAGTTTGCCTTTTTCAGACTCAAGCGCGTCAATACGCTTATCGTTTTTCGATTTGAAGTCATCGAACTTCGACTGCAGTTCCTGCGCGACCTGTTCTACATCTTTGATATCGACTGCCATAAGCATTTTCTCCTGATTAAAAATTGATGTTTTTAAGTGCATTCAGTGCAGAGTCCACGTCATCAGCGTCGCGCAGATTAAGTGTGCTATACCCCCCAGCCATGAATGCTTTGGCCTGGGTTCTTGAGAGCCCTACATCGCGCAGGACTCTTTCGATACTTTTCTGAGAAGGCATTTCGCCGCGAGCAAACGCACTTTTCACATCACTAATTCGTGCCTCATCATTCGACGGGAACGTCACAGGACTCACCTCCCAGAGGTCGATTTCTTTGAGAAGAAATACCTCTTTGGTTCGGTCGTACTCCCAGTCCTTCAGCATGTAGCCAATAGAAAGGCCGGTTAAAGAACCGGCCTTCATGTGAGCATGTGCGCGCTTTGCCAGAGGATCGTCGTCAATGAGAAGTCGCCCCTTCACATACAACCCGACATCATCCTCTTTCATATCGGTATAGATACCGATCGGCTCATCCATCCGATGCTGCCAGAGCATGGCAGGAAGAGATTTCTTCTCACGCCATGCCTCTAGAGACTTGCTGAACGCGCCGGGAACAACCACATCGTCGTAGCTATCCTTCACCCCAAACACAGAGCCATAGCCTTCAAACTCTCCGTTATCGCTGACGGATTTCAGTTTCAGCGGAATGTCCAACCGCTGTTTAGTCATCGGCATCTTGTCGTTCCTCCGTTTTGGCTTGCTTACTTCCGTCAGATGGTTTCGTTGTCATGTTCATTGGTGTTAGATAAACATCGCCACCAGGGCGGGGATTGCGATCCTCAAGTTCAAGGCAGTCATTCGGTGAATACATGCCCCAGTTGATTGCAGTCGCATAGGCATCAAACCGTGACTTCATATCGCCACGAAGTAACGCACCAACATTAAACTTCGCGTAGTACGTTCCCTGCTTTGAATCACGAATGAGTCCGACATTAATACGCTGCTCAATGCGGGTCAGGTAGGGAACCAGTGAATAGTTTATGAACCCCATCCCCAGCTCTTCGATATTGCTGAATGTTGCGCGGTCAGTGTTCTGGACCATATGCATTGGCACCCGAAACAACCGACAAATCTCCTCAAGCTGAAATTTGCGCGTTTCCAGAAACTGGCTGTCTTCGGCGCTAAGAGCCATAGATTTCCAGTCAAGGCCCATTTCAAGAATCATTGGTCGGTGAGCGTTACCCAGCCCTTGGTGCTTTTCTTCAAAATCAGCCTTCAGACGGGCATAAGCGGCATCACTTAATTCACTATCAGTACGTAGCACCCCAGATGTAACAGCACCATTGCTGAACAACCTTGCACCATGTTCCTCAGTTGCAAGACCAAGCGAGATAGCCTCTCTTGCATAGGCTATAGGGTTCAACCCCACCAGCCCATCCAACGTAAGTATACGAATGTGCCAGATATCATCCTGACCCAGCACATCCGTCGAACCATCAGGAAAAGTCACCTGGTAAACAGGCTCCCAATTGCTATTAAGCTTTGGCTGAACGCATCCAGGATCAAGCGGGAGAAGTTCAACGACCTCACCTAACGCCTTAACTTTATAAGCGTAAAAATTTCCACGAAGACACAGGCAAACAACAATTAACTCCCAGAACTCCTGGGGGGTCATGTAACCGTTGGGCTTTAAAGAGACCAACTTCTGGAGGCGCTCTCCCGTGGCCTTTTCCTTACCTTTACCTGCCGTTTTAAAGATATTGCAGGGAAGCATGCCTATGGATTCAGCCAATACACGCACGCAACCAAATACCGCAGTTAGCCGCATAGCTCGCTGGCTGCTTACTCGCTTCCCTGTATAAGTGTCATATGACAGCCCGACCTCCTGCGCCAGATCGGCCGCGGTGTAAACTGGCTGACTACTTTTTGAAAACATACCGGGGAAGAACATCAGTCACCTCCCGATTGTTTCTCTGATGTGGAGGATATAAATTTTGCCACCATCCATGACCAGATCAGGCACAGTAGACCTCCGGCAATATAGCCTGCAGGGGGATAAATCATCCACGCCCCAAATGAGAGCAACAGAGCCCCCAGCACTCCGACCAATGGAGTGAGTATTGTCAGGATCATAAACGCCTCGGTTTAAAGTGAACGAATGCCGCGGGATTCGATACGATCGGAGATAGAGTCCACTTTTTCGTAAAGCATTGAACGTCCAATCGCCATAATCAGCGCCACCGCGCCGTCTATTTTATTTTCGTTTTGCTCCTTGATAGGCTTCACAACATCATCATTGCCTGGCAGATATTTCCCCACCACGTTGCTGATACACCAGCTCATTATCGGGTTGCCGTCGTGATGAAAACGCCCGGACTCAATGGCTGCTTCCAGCTCTTTCATTGGGTCTGACATATTGGTGTAGTTCTGAACGATAGTGATCGGATTAAGACTTTCATCAGCCAGATCATGTGAAAGCCCCGTCGCGCCGAATGGGTCAATCGGTGACTCACTGACTGGGTTGAGCTTGTTTGCCGCCTTGGCCTCTTCAAGGATGTAGCGGTAATCAACTTCAGCGCCATCAGTAACTGTAAGCAGTCCCATTTCAACCCATTTCTGAAATCGCTCCGCAGTACGACGATCTTCGTTCTTTTCAACGCTGAATACTGTGTCGTAGGGAACCCAGAAGCGGGGAGCAACGCTGTAGTAATGTGTCTTGCCGTCAATTTCCCTGGTGAACAACCGCGCCATACTGTTCATATCCAGCTTGCGCGCCAGGTCGAAAGACAGAACACATGGCTGTCCTTCGAATTGCTCCAGCGTAAGTGTCTTATCCTCGCAGTTCTGCCAGGAAACCAGGTTGTAGAAAGCGGCACGGGCTGCAACCCAGATATTGAGGTGTTTAGTTTTAAATACACCAGCCTGACGGGCGTTATTAATAGCTCGCTGTTGCTGGCTGAGGAGAAAATCACGATAGACCGACACGCCCATATTCGGGTTAGCCTTTTCCAGAACTTTAGGATCGGTCCAGTCATCCCCCTCGTCTACGGTGTATATCACTCCGAACAATTCCTCATTCGGTACCGTGCCGTTAAGCATCTCAATCACTTCACGCCGTTTGTCGTAGCATGGCCCCTCAATGTTGTAACCCGCCGTTGTTATCGCCCACATCAGCGGCTGTCGCCGCGCCCCCATACCAGTCAGCATTGTGGTGTAGAGCGAATCAGTAGGGTGTTCGTGATACTCATCGACAATCGCACAGTGCGGTGAAGCGCCGTCCCCAGGGTTACCAATCAGCGGCTCAAAACGCGCGCCATCTTCTGGCCGGTTCAGGTTGGACGCATTAACTTCGATCCCGAACGCTTCCACCAGCAGCGGTGTGCGCTTACACATCAGACGAGCGGGCCTGAATACTTCCCACGCCTGCTTTTCAGTTGTGGCCCCGGAATATACTTCAGCGCCAAACTCGTTATCACAGGTAAAACAGTACAGCGCCACACCCGCCGAAATGGCCGATTTCCCGTTTTTACGCGGTATCTCCGTGTAAACCTCGCGAAATCGACGAAGCTTCGATCCTTTCTGGACCCAGCCAAAGGCGCAGCACACAATAAACAGTTGCCATGCCTCCAGGGTGATCGGCATCCGCTTGAATGCCCACTCTCCTTTTGTATGTGGCAACAGCTGGATAAATTTCGCAGCCTTTTCTGCCATGTCTTTATCGAAGCGGTAACGAAATTTCTTACTCTTTTCAGCCGCCATGTCATCGATATGACGCTGGCAGGCCTGAATGACAAACTGGCACGCCGGAATTTTCCCCCGCACAACGTTGCGGGCGTATTGATTCGCGGCGTTTACGTTGGGGTACGATTTCCGGCTCATGAGTTGATCATCTTCAGGAATGGGTTAGAGGTTTTCTTCTGTCCGGCAAGGCCGATCAGTCGTTGACGACTGCTGGGGTCAAGTCCAAGCATGGAGCCGGTAGAACTCATCTCCGATTCCTGCTCTTTCTTTGCGGTTAGCTCAGGGTTTTTTATCTTCCCCCCCATAGCACCAGTGATAGACAGCCCGTCTCTGGCGATATTTTTAACCGCCCTGCGCCAGAACTCGTAGGCAACACACCAGCGCTCAAGTACGGCAAGATCGGTAACACAGAGTAGCCCCTGTCCACATAATTCTTTCGTGGTCAGTTCCCACATGACGGCCGCCATTGGCAGACCTTCATCCTCAGAAAACCAGTCAGGTGGTGCCACGCCTTTAATCGGTGTGAATACAGGTTCCTCTTTATTCAGGGCTCGTTTGCCGGGGTTCCCTGCCAGCTCCTTGCGCGCCGTTGGCTTGGGGCGACGCCCGGAACGCCCCGCCGTTCCAGCCATAAGCGACACTCCTGGTTAAATTTCATTTTTCGCGGGTATAAAAATACGAGGAGGCGGGCAGTCCGGAAGGCGCGCGGTCACAGAGATTTGACCTCCCCCTCCCCTGGATGATGATGACACCGATTCTCACTTGAGCCGCTCACGCGCAGTCTTCGCGGCGTGACACGACCAGCACAGGCTTTCAAGGTTGCTGTCTTCATCAGTACCGCCGTGGGCCTTCGCTTTGATGTGATCCACGCAGGACGCCTGCTTCACGACTCCCTGACGAAGATGGTTCTGACACAACCCTTTGTCTCGCTTCAGTATGCGGGCTCGTATGACTTCCCACTTCGATCCATATCCGCGCTGCTGTCTGGATTGTCCCGGTTTATAGGATTTCCAGCCCTCGCCTTTGTGATTTTCACAGTAGCCAGATGGGTCTGTTGTGGTAAAACGGCAGCCGCGAACACGGCAGGCTTTTGGTGTTCGAGGTGGCATACTTTCTCCAATAAAAAACCACCAGCAGTGGCCAGTGGTTTTAGTGGGTAACTATTATAAATTAACCAGCTTTGAGCTCTTTCCTTGATATTTTAAGTACCTTTTCGAAAAGTGTCTTAGTCATTGATAATAGATGCTCTTCTGCTTCTTCCGTGTCCCAGCCCTGGTAGTGCACATCATGATCAACCTTACGCTCTTCTGTGAGGTAATCCCTTAACAAGGTTGATACTGATTCTGGTATAAGGAGCTGCCCTGCATGGCTGTACTTAGTGATTAAACTTTTTGCCTTTGAAGCAGCTAATTTCAACTCTTTTACCTGAGCCCCATCAAGCACAACAAAATCAGGAAACTCTGCCGGCCCCTCTCGTTGATATAACCTTAAATCAGAGTAGTACTCCTGTAACACTTTCAATTGGTAGATTGAATCTGTGAGCTCAATGACAGCCGCAGCTCTTTTTTCCCACCATTTTTCACTATAGAACCGTTTCAATGCGAAAAATGTTGCGACCCATGCCCCAAATGCACCTGAGGATAAGGCCAACAGAAATTGCCAAACGTAGTTCATCTATACCCCCGAATTTTTTATCAGAGATATTTTGCACTATCGCAGGCACTCAGTGAATGCCTGCTGTAATACCCATAATGATGACCATTAAAAAAGCCACTCGAAAGTGGCCTTTGTGATGGCAATAAAAAACCGCCCAGAGGTGGTTTAAAAATTTCAGTTACAGATCTTCAAATTGGTTTTATTTGGCATCCATGAAGGACTGGATGGCTGATGCCAAGGTTGCGATTTCCTTAGCTGCACTTTTCAGATCGCACTCGACCTTATCACCGCGAGCCAATGCTGTCGAAGCAGAGGCTGATGCCTTTGCAATCTCTAATGCAGCATTCATCGCGATGATACGCTTATGATTCTCGTCAGAAACGCGGCCATCTGTTGAATTGTAATAACCTTGAAGCATACAACCTCCTTTTAAAATAGAGGCTTAATCTTATCGCGATGAAAGTGGTGATAAAGAGATTTGCCTCTTGTTTTCTACCTATTTTGACAGTTCATCTGCCACGCTATGTTGTGCGCCAGAATGTCCCGCTTCGTCTGCTTATCCAGCACAGCAATATCGTGCTCGGTGAGGTAAATGATGTTCACCCAGTCACAGGCCGTGTCCGTTACTTCAGGTTTTGCGGGTAAAGTTTTCGCGCAACTCACGGTCAACATCGTCATCAGGAAGATGATTAACAGTCTGCTGTACATCCCTGGCTCCTTTTGTTGTTTCTACCCGGCGTTCTGCAACGGCTTCAGTAGCTACCGCACGTTCTTCAGTGCGCTGCTGGTCCGCTTTTGTTTCGGCGAGACTTGTACCGCGTGATTTACCCAGACCAAAAGCACCTGCAATTGCAGCCAGCACAGCAACAACCAGGCCGATAATCATTTCAAGTCCCATAGTGACCTCACACCAGTGCAGCTTTTGCTTTGGCGTAACGTTCACGGCGGTCTTTAATGCCGTTCTGCCCGCCGTTAATAATCTGCGTGACGCGTTCCACATCCCCCGAATAGAGGAGACAACCGCGTAACGTGAAGTACCATGCCGCCGAACGGGCCGCGTGTCGCTCTTGCGTCAATAGTTCCGGAGTGCTCACAAGGTCAAGCTTCAGCGCTGTACCGCATTTGGTGTAGTTCTCACGACCAGTGATTTGCAGCAGGCCACGACCGCGATATTTCCAGCCATCACCCTGACTGTTATTCCCCATGCGGTCACCGTAAACCAGATTGGCTATTTGTGGCTGATGAGCGACCTGTTTACCATCAACACGACCCAGCATTTCACACTGATACGGCGTCAGGCGATTACCGAAGGTTTTCTTCAGCCCTTCAACCGAGTAGTTAAAGTTTTCTACCAGCGAGGTAAAGCCATTGGATTCATGCCCAACTTGTGCAATGAACATGGCCTGATCATTAATCGCTGTAATTCCAAAGTCTTTCATTGCCGCATCAATGTGCGGAAACCAGCGCGCAGAAAGCCCGGCGCTGATACCAGCCGCCTGCTGAAATTGTGATTGGTTCATTTATTGCCTCAGATGATCAACCAGGCGTGCCACGTTGCCTCTGACGGCGACCAGCACAGACAGGAAAATAATGTTGGCCCCGATAGTGGCCCACGATGAATAAGGGTAGATACCGCAAAGATACGCCAGCGGTACGGCGCTATAGATGACCGTAAGCAGCCACGCTAAGCGAGATATCCATGGTCGATGTTGGGAATCACCGCGACGGTAAAACATCAGGGTCAGCACTACCCCAGCGCAAAGCAGCGCGTTGATTGTTGCCGATGGGTCATTTAGTACCACCTGAACCTCCCCGGCGCGTTATCAGCGCCACCAGCGAGCCGACATCCTGGTTGTTCAGGAACGTCAGGATTTTGACAGCTAAAGCCGAAACGATTACGGCACCGATGGCATCCAGAGGCTTATCACTGTAACCAGTCCAGTCAGCCAGCTTTGAACCCACCAGCCCTGAGCAGATGATCCCGGCGATGTAGGACACGACAAAATACGCCAGCCGACGCGTTGCACTAAGGTCCGCAGCTGTTGCAATGTAAAATACAGCTCCGGCAAATGCGCCAAACACCACGCCGTAATCGGTTCCGGACAGAAATCCATAGACGCTAGCTCCCGTCAGGACACCACCAGCCAGCCCAGTACCGGAAATCGGATCGGACATTTAGCCCCCTCTTTATTGCTGTGAGTCCTCTCAGAACGAGGGGAAATAAAAAGGGCTACCAACCGGCAGCCCTTAGAATGCAAAAAACCCGCGCTGTAGGCGGGTTTCATTTGTTTGTTGCTCAGTTCGCTTTAACGTCCCGAGCTTATCACAATTTAAGCATTTTCCGCGCAAGCATTCAAGTAAAATCTGTCGCTATTTGTGCCGAATGCGTCACACATTGGTGCGTAAAGCATCGATTCTGCGAAATTTAACCAAACATCGATCCGACTCTCACATGTACGCAAGCACCATTCAGGGTGTTTCTCGTTCAGGTCTCGGGCCATAGCCTTTTTGCTGAGGCGTTTGATATACCGATCCTCTATCAAGTCATATAAACGCTTATTGCCCGAACGGATTAAAATCTCACTGAGGACTGAGTTGACTACCATTGCTTCCTCATCAGTGCAAAACGCCAGGCCGCTTTTATTCTTCCCTTCAAGAATCTCTCTGAAGAACGCTTCCAGTTCTGGCTTGCTGATACCCGCTTTCTTCATCCGGCGTAGCGCTTCGTTGATTGCCTTTTTAGTGATTTTTCCGGATGCCAGTAACTGGTTAAACATGTTCCCACCACTACCACCGCCGATATAAGACCAGCGGCCCCACATGCGCAACTTACCCTGTATCCAGATGCTTTCCAGAGTACGAAGACGAACCATTTCACCAGCCTTGCCAACTTCAGAAGGATTAATCATTAAGCTTCTCCATTTATGCCAGCACGCCAATTGCCAGCGCTCGATCTATAACCCGAAAAACTAGGACCAGTTGGTCATCGTATTTCGCTTCAAATGCCACGGGATCAGCATGCAACTCGTTGTGATGTGCTCTGCACAGCGGTATCACAAACAGGTCGTGTGCTTTTGTACCCATTCCACCCTGCCCGTGGCCAATCAGGTGGTGGGGGTCGTCTGCGGGTTTATTGCAACAAACACAGGGTTGTGTTTTAACCCAGCGGGTGTACCTCTCATTTACCCAGCGGCGACGTTTTGGCCTGAGCATGAAAGACTCTGGCGACTCCGGATCAACAGAGAGCGTGAGGATCTTCTTCGCCTTCTCCTGCACGAGTCTGGTTGCTGACGAGGAAGGCACTATGTCGCTTTCCCTCATGACAGAACGGATCTTCTCATCCGGAAGGCGCAGCCCTTTGTGCGCAACGCTTTCCGGAATAACATCAGCCAGGTCGTTTCTGACCATCCACCAGCACAGTTCCGGAAGCGTCAGGATATGCGACTCGGGAAAACCAGAATCACGCCGAATGACTTCCAGAATCCAGGATACCAGGTTTCCGGCCGCTATACCTGCAAGCTGTTCGGTATGCTGCCCCGACAAAGTGTGATCGCAATGCCAGCACAGGCGAATGCTTCCTGGTGGGTGCCGCATTGTTGTGAAGTTCTTGTCGTGCCACGTTGAATGTGGCCACTGGCATTCAAACCGATTACTCAGCCATTGCTCAAGGGAAGAAATCCCACCGGCACGCTGAATAACCCTCTCATTCTCGAAGACCTGACGCATTACCGGATCATCAGCCAGCGGCTGAATGGCTGCCGGAACAGCCCCGGTACTGAATGACGCCATTTCTTCTGGTTCAGGCTCGAGCAGAACGCGACCACGCATGAAGAGGTGCATCAGTTCCGCACCGGGACGGAACAGCACAATCCCCATACGATGGGCGATCTCGGGGGTAAGCAGAGCTCTCACGCGACCTGCCCCCTGGCAATGTGTTCTGCCCACAGTCCACCAATCCAGCGCACGCCTTTCGCCGTGAAACGTGCCTGGCTGAATGCATGATTTGAGGTTACGGATGTGCCGGTTTTCACTTCAAAACGGCCCGCATCAATATGCTGATGCCGTGGAGTCATCGTTCCGCCAAGGCGATACATGATGTCGTTCTCAAGGAGGAATAACCGCAGATCTGGCTCTTTGGCCTTAAGCAGTTTTGCCACCTGGCGGAATGACATTGACCCACTGGCTGTACAGTACCGATCAACAAACGCTACCTTCGGCGCCGCGGCAGCCAGTTCGTTAGTCAACTGCTGCTTTTGTTCTGCAAGGTCAGCTGCAAGACGTAGGGCTTCAGAGAATGATTGAGGAATCGTCTGCTGCTGTGCCTGCTCAAGCTCCTGCCAGCGATCAACCAGACGCGCGGTAAACTCCGGCGACAGCTGCGCGACAACGATATAACTGTCCCGCTTCCCTATCAGATAAACCGATACCGACTGATTGAGGTGATTTTTAACTTCCCCCATTGGGGGGAGTTCAATAACACCGCGCTCTGCCAGGCGTTCAATGGACCGTTTAACATGGTCATGTCGTGATTCCACCAGCTCAGCAATATCGCTGCTGGACATGGTTAATGCTGTTGTTGCTAACTGGCTCATACTTTTCTCCATATCAGGCGGCTGCACCCGCCGGTTCATATCTGCTGATCGTTATCTCTACCCGACCTTTCGGCACAACGGGTCCCCATTCCACCAGCATGCGCTTAATCTGGCTGTCGTCTTCCCAGACACCCGCATGCGTCAGCGCGTCAAACAGGGCTTTGTTGTAATTATCGATATCCCGACGGCGCGCATCCGGCGGGTACAGAGTGATTTCTACCGCTGCCAGTTCAGTCGATGGCTTCGGGAGACGTCGTAATTGCTCAATGATCGCCACGCAGGCAGCGCTCTGGTATTTACGACCATCAGCGCTAATGAGGTGACGACCGGCCAGCGGCCCCTTGTTAGGGGCGCGCCAGTAAGTGTTCACGCTCGGAGGGAACGGGAGCACAAGTTTCATGCCACCTCCTGCTGTTGCACTGCACACAGTTCCGGAAGATTTGCCTCCACCAGCGCCCTGGCGAATGGTGGTGGTACCGCATTACCGCAGCGGGCTACCTGCTTATCTTTTGCATAGCGATTTCCACGGTAGTCCTGATCAATAACGTAACCATCCGGGAAGCCCTGCGCTTTGTAGAGTTCATGCGGCTGCAACATGCGCATTCCGATATCAACGATCTGGTATTTAACCCCATCGATCGTTACCAGCCATTCATCGTCACTTTCCCCGCAATACGTCTCGAGAAATGTGCGTACCTCACCCACGTGTTGGCCACCAGCAGTGATTGTTGGCATGGGCACATCAAGGCGTTGCCCGTCGCGGCATGTTCCACGCAGTTTCACCAGATGAGAGGCAACTACCGCATGATGGTCGACAGTGGTCACTGAATGCGCGGGTTCATCCATACTGACACCCGGCCCTGTATAGTTACCGCCGTAGTGTTTCGCCAGGAACGCGCTCACCGTCGCAAATTTATTTCCGCCTGCAGTAACGGTCCTCAGCGGGTTATCCAGTCGCAGCACACGCGGTTCTTGTCCAGGTCGTTCGCCATAACCCATCTGAATCAGCGTAGGCGTTACCAGTTGAGATTTACCGCCACCACCAGCGGTGATGGTTGCGCTCGGTTCGTCTGCCCGGTGGCCGACGCTGGCCCCAAACTGGCGGGCTATCACTGGCGCAACAAGACAGGCGCGGGATTGCTTCAGAATGGTATGAGCAGGTTTATCCAGCGGGCGCGGTTTAGCCTGGTATTCACTACCACCATTACCCGCCAGGAATGGCGTCAGTGCAGCCTCAACAATCCCGAGTGCATGCCCATTCCCACCTGGACGTTTTGATGTGCCAGCGGTTACCGTCGGGACAGGTTCGGTAACTGGCTGCCCGGTTGCGCCAGTGCGGAATTTTGTCAGGTGTGGAACGGCAATCGCATAGCCATGGGTTTTCGTAATGGTTTGCAAAGGCTCGCCCAGCGCCTGACCACGGAAACAGTCGTAACTCGTTTTGGTGCTGGTGTGATTGCACTTCACGATGAACGGCGACGCACTTTCGATAACAAAGCGCTGTATGCCGCGCGCGATCCGCTTCAGAGTGTTCTCCGCCAGCGGTTTTTTGCGGTCGAAGATGGACAGGGCCGGAACATTCCAGTCGATACATTCCGCAGCGGTACGCCATGGCATCAGCCTGCCGCTCTGCACCTCCAGAGACTTAGGATCCCCATGGGTAACAGCAGGCCACTGGATTGGGCAACCATCGCAGCGCATGACCATGAAGAAGCGTTTGCGGATCGTCGGCGCGCCGTAATCACACGCGCGCAGTTCGCGATAATCGACATCATATCCAAGCCCATCCACCAACTGTTGCGCCTGCTCGCTACCTCTTTCAATAGACAGAAACTCACAAACCTCTGACAGTGCCGGGTGATCAGCAGGAATGCCAGTGGACAGCATGCCGACAAATGCATTGAATGTTTCGCCAGTGCGGGCAGGGTCTGGGCGACTATTTCCAGGGTAAACCGGGCCAATAAAATCCGCCATAAGGGCTTCCGGCAAATCAGGTTTAGGCGGGATGTCAATTAACGGTCCCCACGTTTTGAACTCTTCCACGTTCTCCAGCATCATCACGCGCGGTCGCTTCGCCAGTGCCCAACGCAGAACAATCCATGCCAGACCGCGTATCTCTTTTTTCACAGGCTTTGCGCCTTTGGCCTTCGAGAAATGTCGGCAGTCCGGGCTAAACCATGCCAGGCCGACAGGATTACCGCCAGTGGCGGCTACCGGATCCACGTCAAACACGGATTCGCAGTAATGCAGTGTGTCCGGGTGGTTCGTCTTGTGCATCGCAATGGCGTTTTCGTCGTGGTTGATCGCAATATCCACGCTGCGCCCGATCGCCAGTTCAATACCCGTTGATGCGCCACCGCCACCAGCAAAGTTATCAACAATAATCTCACGCATGGGTTACCCCCTGCATGCTGCCGACAAGACCACGCGCAATTGTGATGATTTCGCTGGTGGCCGTTCGTTCCAGCCAGAGTTGATTGATGTTGGCTTTCAGCTTGTTCTGCTGTGATTCATCCAGCATGTCAGCGCCGTCTACCTGGTCGAATACAATTCCAACCTCCAGCGGCCAGATACGGGACTCGGGAAGCGGATCCGATACTGGTTTAGCTTTCTCACGGATGTGCATGCGGATCTGGCGAATATTGGACCAACTTGAAACATTCAGGCTTCCCATAGCAGCAATGAAATCAGTACTGTTCATGCCATATTCACCAGATGCTTCAAGGGCAACAGTACGAATACGTTCCGACACATCCATGCGCGCAGCAGCGTCATCGAATTCAATCGACAACAGCCACTCATCCACACCGAACAAAATACTCTCACGAATAAGCAGCTTCGCTTTGTCGATCGTTAATGGTGATACCTGAGTGAATTCCGGTGCTTCGACAGAATCCGCCGCCCAGGTATGCCCAAACTTCGATTCACTGAATGTGTATTCTTCTTTATCGCCGAACGCAGCTCTAACACATGCCCACGCTTCGACACCGCTGATATCAAAAATATCTTTCTGGGTGAGTGGCAACTCTGTTTCTGGCTTACCAGCTACTGTTGGTGTGGCCGTTGCTGGTTGAGGTTTGCTGGTGGCAAATTGTGCCAAAGCCATAAACGCACGACCTTTTGCCTCCAGTTCTGTGCGGTTGATATAGCTGAACCGCTCACCACGCCATGACTTATCGAAGACAGCTATAGCACCGGCAAAAAACGCGCTGGTGGGTTTTTGTTTTTCGTCAGTAGGTACAAACCACACTGGCAGATCGAACCCAATGCGCCCGCGGATGAATACAATGTGATCGGCATCTTCCGGCCACCACGTTTCGCTCGGCGCAGCTTTTATCAGGAATACATAGCGACCGCCCTTTTCGCGCTGGGCTGCTGCGTAGTTCATGATGTGCGTCATGCCGGTGATCGCCTGTTTCTCGTGATACTGCGAACGTCTATACGGTGGGTTGCCATAACCAGCGCCACCCAGTTCTGTAAGACGTTCAGACCAGTCCTGCGTCAGCGCATTATCTTCGGCGGTGTACCATGCCGGGCACTTCGCGTTGTCGTCGTCAGCAAACAAGTCCAGAACTAATGGCCCAAATAGCGCGTTGATACCCCAAAAAAGCAGATCCGGTGTCCGCCACTGATCGCCAACCTCTTTCAGTTCGTGGGCTGGTTTGTTCCGCAGTGCCGCCAGAGCCTGGCAATATTTGTTTAACGTCATCCTCTGAACCCCTCTGGAATCGTTGTTTCAACCGGACCAAAAGCCATCACATCGCGCTTTTTCGCGCCCCAGTCAGCGCGTTTAGGCCGTCCCTTCTGCTCCCAGCGGGCAGCGCTTTGCAGATAACTCTCGAATTTCTTCGGGCCGAACAGCGTTTCCGGGCGCATGTACTGGTACTGCTCGTCGTTCTCGTGCCAGTGCTCATGCTTCAGGTCGATAACAAGTTGCAGGTCTGCAACGCTGTATCCCTCACGCAGTCGGGCACGGATGTTCTCCAGGGATGTTTTTGATTTCTGATACCGGGATCCGCTGATTTGGTTCAAATGGGTCAGAACCAAAATTGCCTGATCAGTAATCACGACTTCAGGGTCTGGTTGCGCCGCAACCGGACAAGAGGGTTTTGAAGTTACTTGTGGATCTTGTTTTGATTTTACTGACGGATCCCCGCCAGATTCTGACGGGTCAAAACCGCCGTTTTTGACGGATTTCGACGGGTCAGTTTTTGAGGCGTCAAATTTTGATGCGTCAGATTTTGACGTGTCAGAATCTGACAGTTGAGAAAATGCGGCAGCCTGAAGTTTCGCCACATTCAGGCGGTACACGTTCGACGCATTACGGTTACCATTACGGCGCTGTGTACGCGTGAGCCAGCCATCTTTTTCAAGCTTTGCGATTGCCGTTCTGATCGTGCTCGGCCCTGCGCCAAGCTGGCGAGCAATAGTTTCAATGGACGGCCAGCACACGCCCTCATCGCTGCTGAAATCAGCGAGGCGTGCCATGATCGCGACACTAGACAATTTCATGCCCGACGCCGCGCAACCATCCCATACGTAGCCGGTTAATTTAGTGCTCATGATCGTCCGTTATCTCCCTGAACTTTTGCCTGAAATGCTCAAGTGGGCTGAAGCATTCATGTGGATAGCCATCGCGCAGGTAGATAACGCGCTGTGTTTCTGGCTCCCAGCGGATAACACGGACTGGCACTCCACGGTGGTCTTTGAACCTTCGGTTAAGTTCGCGCACAGGCGTTTTGCCCTCCGGTTGTAGACCCCCACAATTGAAACCGCCCTACTGTGGTTACACGGAACCCAGCGGTTTGATAATCTGCGTTCATGCCGAAACAACGGAGTACCCGAAACCGGGATCATCCTGAGTTGCGGTAGACGGTTAAAAGCCGTTAAACTGCTCATGCGGATTATTTCTCCATACTCGAAGAGTTGTTCGCCAAGGCGCCCGGAGCTGCACACTCGCGGGCGTCACTCTTTTCTGGAAGGCAATAGACTCGTGAAATCAGGTTCAGAAACGTCATAAGCGTTACCCGGAACTGGTAGGCGATTTCGTTCAGACTGTCCCACTCCCCTTTATCAACCACACCATCATCGATGTATCGACGATATGCGTTAACCAGGTCACCAAGCCTGCCCACCAGCTCAGCCAGTTTTAAGCCAATCTCTTCGTTCTCTGTTTCTGGTGCCGCACCCGGGATATGGATCCCGTTATCTGTTTGGCGAGAAAACGCATCAGCTATGTAGCTAACACCGGCGGCTTTCTGTAATACCATCGCCCATCCCATAGGGAATATCTGATCCCCGTCGACACGAAGGCGGTTAAACAATGCGTTCTCTGTCACGCCCAACCATTCCGCCGCCTCGGCATAACCACCAGGTAGATCGGTAATCGTTCTTTTAATCGCTACCACCAGCCAGGCTGGCTGACGTTCAACTTTCCAAATAGGTTCGTTACCCACGGTTAACCCCTTATTCCTGTGGTTTTATGTCTGTACTCGCGCCTGTACAGTTCGAATAGCGATGTGGGTAAAGAATTTCTAGCTCATTGATTTTTCCCGAGAAGAAACGGACTAGACGTTCAGCAATATCTAGGGAAGCAATTTGCTGCCCTCGCTCTATCCGACTTAGATTTCCCGGGTCGATATCAACCCCTTTTGCTACACAGGAAAGAGTCATACCTTGCGATTTACGCAAGATTCGTAACGGTGATTGCATATACCCTCCTTTAATTGCGTAATACGCATATTAATTGGAACGTACGACTTGCGCAAGTTGCTTTGCACATCACGCAAAAAAAACATGTAATAGACGCATGAACATAGGAAACCGCATAAGAGAACTTCGCACAGCGAAGGGTCTAAAAATCGCTGATCTTGCTGAAGCCGTTGGTGTCGACGGAGCTAACATCTCGCGCGTAGAAACCGGCAAACAGAAGTCATTTACTGAACAATCACTTAGCAAATATGCTCAAGCTTTAGGCGTTAGCGTTGCTGATCTATTTACTCCAGGCGGAAATAAAACTACTGTATGTGAATACAGTGGTAGTAACCCACATTCTGGAGATGGATCTGTGTTTAGAGTGGAGATTCTTGATGTAAGTGCCAGCGCTGGTGGTGGCTTTATTCAAGGCAGCGATATTATTGATGTCATCAGGTCAATCGAATACAACAATGAACGTGCGCTAGCGATGTTCGGCGGAAGAACGGCAGATCAAGTAAAAGTAATCAACGTTCGAGGCGACAGTATGGCTGAGACTATCGAACCTGGTGATCTTCTCTTCGTTGATATCTCTATTCATGAATTCGATGGTGATGGAATATATGTATTTGGTTTTGATGATAAAATTTACGTCAAACGATTACAGATGATACCTGATAAGTTGTTGGTGATATCGGATAACCCAAAATATAGAGAATGGTCTGTGGATGAGACAAACGAACACCGTTTTTACATTTTTGGGAAGGTAATGATAAGCCAATCTCAATCATTCAAACGCCACGCCTGACACTACATATCAATGTTGAAACCGCCTTTACGGCGGTTTTTTTTACGCCTCGATATTGCGCAAATCGCAATTTAATACTTGCGTTATTCGCAATTTAATTTTATTGTCTACTCCATAGCGAACAGGCAGGACGCCCACGAAGTAGCCGCCGGTGGCACATGAATAACCGGATGATTCGCAGTTTATCTGATAGACCAAAGGGGGTGACAAGTGGGAACGGTTAGAAAACAGGAAGATATCTTGCTGATTAGCTCTGAAATTCTGGGGGTTTTGAAGAGCGAACTCTCTGCACGTGGCATTGAGCCCACTCAAGAAAATTTAAGTTGGGTTTTATCGATTATCCAAAAATCACTTAAACCCAGCCTCAGCAAACTTTTTGTCGAGTAGCGCTTCGAACTTCTCGTAAAGCTTGCTTATGTCGTCCATCGGGTTTTCGGACGTGCTGTAATTTTTATCTGAAGTCATGGCCGCGGTCTGGTATGCGGTATGGGTCTGAACTGATAGCTGGAACAGATACAAAATTTTTTCTTCTTTGGTCATTTTTATTTCCTTCTTGGCTGTGTGAGAACACCAAGATACCACCGCGCCTGATGTGGTTAAAAGCAGGCCAAAGCAATAACAAGTAACTCCCTGTTCTGGCGGCCCGGCGTTTTCCCGTTTGTCCGGTAACCGCCAGCCTTTTTCAGGGAATAACAGCCGGTCACGGTAAGTATTTCGCAGAGTGCTTACCGGGACTGGAAGAGTTACCACTTGGAGACGGTCCTTATAAATGTCCTGGACAGTGGCGGTACCAGCACCGACAACAGCGGCAGACGTTCAACTGTTTAAACGGAGAGATGCCAGCTCGCTCGACGGCAGTGACGGCGGGAAGTAGACCGCTGACAGCTGGGAAAGACCAGCACACAACGATGAGAGCATTGACGAGCAAGGCATAAGTGCTGGTTCGATTCCAGACAGTCCCATTCAGTTGGGAGGGTTGGGCAGGGAAAAGGTTCGTTCGATTCGGACACCGGCAGTGTTCTCTTCGTTGTGGTGAATTGCAGTCCATCGAGACAACCAGAAGATAAGCATCTGGCGCCACAACCTTATTGCTGTGTGTAGTCTTGGCGGTACCAGGGTCTTCAACCTTATACAAGGGGGACGAAGATAATGTTCTACCTCGTTACCGCCCTTTTTACGCAACAGAAAAGGGCATCACCGGGCGACGGGCTCATAACCCAATCCACCCGGGCAAGAGGATGGCGATTGCAGTCGCCGACAAATGCAGATGCCCTTCTCTGTTGTGTATGGAGAAAGTTCGGCGGTGGCAGCCGCCTTAACGAGGGTAAAACCATGAGTAATGACCGCATGACCGTAGTGCCAGATTTTCTTGGCGAACTGGATGCCGGCGTGTTCATGAACAAAATCGCGGCAGCACTTAATACCACCGCGCTTGGCGTTCTGAACAACGGCAACAAAGGCAAAGTAGTCCTCACATTTGATTTTGAGCGCATGGGTAATTCCGTTGAAGAGAAGCGCGTCAAGATCAAGCACAAGCTGAACTACAGCACCCCAACACCGCGTGGTAAAGCCTCAGAAGAGGACACAACCGAAACCCCGATGTGGGTCAACAAAGGCGGGAAGCTCACCATCCTGCAGGAAGATCAGGGCCAGCTGTTTGGGATCACTGGCGCGGTGGATGGAAAGCTTAAAGCGGCTCAGTGATCCGCAACAACAAACTCACTGATACCACTTTGAACATCAGTTAATAAGGAATTTTTATGTCTCAGTTAGACAGCGGTACCTTCAAGCAGGTCAAAGACCTGGTTCTTTCCGGT
Source organism: Citrobacter sp. U14242 (assembly GCF_046555775.1). Lineage (NCBI taxonomy): Bacteria > Pseudomonadati > Pseudomonadota > Gammaproteobacteria > Enterobacterales > Enterobacteriaceae > Citrobacter > Citrobacter sp. U14242. The sequence continues at coordinate 104,862 of NZ_JBKGLW010000009.1, read as the reverse complement.
TATCACCTGAATGATATTCATGGCCTGGCTTGCCCGACCGCATTACTGCCAGAGGGTACTGGCGTTGAAAGCCTCGAGCGCTTTTCTCTGGAGCGTTTCCGCTTTCGTGGCGCAATGACCACAACCAGTATTGACGACTTCGCACGTTATTCTAAAGGTTACGCCAGCGACAGTGAGCCAGCTCGTTGCTTTATTGACGCTGACAACATGACCGCCCGTTCAGTGTTCAACATCGGCACACTGGATAATCCCGGTCACGCCGATAACGTTGCTTCAATCACCCTGAAGAAAACCGCCCCGTTCCGCGCGCTATTGCAGATCGATGGTCAACGCCTGAAGCAAAAGCAAATCGCCGAATGGCTGGAAGACTGGAGCGATTACCTCCTGGCGTTTGATGCTGATGGCAATACGATGCAGATTTCCCAGGCTGCTCAGGCTGTGCGTCGTATCACTATTCAGCAAGCAACACAGCAGGACCATGAAACTGGTGATTTCGCTGGTAAAAAATCGCTGATGCAAAGCGTTGAAGCAAGCAGCAAAGACGTAATGCCTGTGGCGTTCGAGTTCAAATGTGTGCCGTATGAAGGTCTGGGCGAACGCCGCTTTAGCTTGCGTAACAGCCTGCTGACCAGCGATGAACCCTGCTTTGTTCTGCGCATCGTCCAACTTGAAGCCCAGGAAGAAGAGATCGCCAACGAATTCCGCGATTTGCTGATCAGCAAGTTCGAAGGTGAATCAGTGGAAACTTTCATCGGTAACTTTAAAGCCTAATTGCTCTGCATTAAATCCCCGGCGCCGCGGGGATTTATTGAAGCGTAATTCCATTAATTATCGCCACCCGGCGAGGGATTCGTGCAACCAAAATCTGCGCGGTGCAGCGCGCCAATATGGAGAAAACCATGAGCTACATTCAGACATTATCCGGTAAAAAATTTAACTATCTGACCGCCACAATCGACGATATCGATGTTGAGGATATCGCGACTGCTCTTTCCAACATCTGTCGATTCGCTGGGCATCTCCCAGAGTTCTACAGCGTGGCTCAGCACTCTGTGCTTGTGAGCCAGATTGTGCCGCCAGAGTTCGCCTTTGAAGCGCTGATGCACGACGCTGCGGAGGCATATTGCCAGGATATTCCAGCCCCGCTCAAAGCCTTGCTGCCTGACTACCAGCGCATGGAAACTTATATTGATGGTCTTATCCGCTTTAAATTCGGTATCTCTCTTGAACAAGCAGCTGTCGTGAAATATGCCGATCTAACCATGTTAGCTACCGAGCGCCGTGATCTGGAAATCGATGACGGTTCGAAGTGGGAAATTCTCGAAGGTATTCCCTGTTCTGATCTCGTTCAGGTTATCCCTCTCCGTCCTGGTCAAGCCTATGGCCTGTTCATGAACCGCTTTAACGAACTGGTGGAGCTGCGCCAATGCGCCGCATGAAGGTAAAAGAACTCGTAGCGGAGGCTTTTGCCTCCGTTGCTGAATTGCCACCAAAGCATGCACCGCTTATGCGCGAAGTCGCCACCAGACTGGAAGCTACGTTCGCAGCATTAAAAGAGTCTCTGGTGCAACTGGAACAGGAACGTAAAGGTAAAACGCCATGACCGTATTTGAATATCTCCAGGCTCATCCGAATACCACCAGCGGTGAAATCGCCAAAGGTATGAACAAAAAGACACCCGCGGTCGCTGGCGCATTATCGCAACTCTATGGCACCGGCCGGATCGTGAAGTCTGGTGCCCGTAAGGGCATTCCAACATACCGTGTTAACGATATGCCGTTTGGGTGCAGTAACAGCTTAACCATGATGTTTAACCAGTTGTTGAATAGAGCCAGAAAAGGAGCAGCCCAATGACAGCACTCAACAAACAGGCGCTGCGTTACGGCGATAACGTTTTATGGTTCCTGAACGAACTGGCTGCATACGATGCTAGTGATATTGATGGCGGGGAGTTTGATGTTTATGGAGAGGATCGCAACGGATTAGAAGGCTGTTCCACCATTGACGTTACCGAACTGGCAGCGGATGCCGCGAAACTGATAGAAGCCGCAGAGAAGCGCATAGCAGAACTGGAGGCGCGGACGCCATACGGCTATCTAAGGCAGTGTGACGGGCAGATTCAAATATCTATTGGTAGCGAGCAACCTCATAACCGCTCTGGCGGCTACGCTACGCCGTGGTTCGCAATCTACACAGCCGCTGGCATTGGCGTGAAGGGGGAGAGAACGATTAAATGACCAATAAACCAGAACTAACAGGCGGGCGCACTATTGGCTCGCGTATCGCAACTCTACTCGCTGCTGATTCTGTCCCGTTGTCTGATGCGTGGAAAGCGCTGATTGATGCTGCTGATGCAGGGCAGGCAGAGCTACAAGAACTACGTCGCTCCTATTTGGCGCACCGTGGTGAGATTGAGGACGTTCAGGCGCAGCTCTACGAGGCTGAAAACCGGAATGAAGCCGACGCCGCAGAGCTGCAGGAACGCCGCAAGGCTGATAGCGCAGAGCCAGTATTTTTTATTGAGGTTGAGGGGGACGACTGGATTCAGGCGGGACGCATTCCCGGCTCAACGTTTGATTTTAATAATCTGCCGGATGGCGTCAATAAGCTCTGGGCCGCCCCGCCGTCAGCGCCAGTAGTGCCGGATGAAAAACCGATGCCAGAAGCGTCGAAAATGCATGCCATAGACGCTGTAGCTGCAATCGCTGAAGTCAGGGGATGGAACGCCTGCCGCGCCACAATGCTTAAAGCAGCACCAAAACAGGAGAATATTTAACGTGAACAATTTAATGATCGACCTTGAGTCTATGGGTAAAAAGCCGAATGCCCCTATCGTCTCCATTGGTGCCGTATTCTTCGATCCGCAAAGAGGTGAATTGGGTCAGGAGTTTTACACCGCCGTTAACCTTGAAAGCGCTATGGAGCAGGGAGCGGTGCCGGATGGTGACACTATTCTATGGTGGTTAAGACAAAGCTCAGAAGCGCGATCAGCAATCTGTGTTGATGATGCGATGCCGATATCGTCTGCCCTATCTGAACTGAGCCATTTCATTAATCGGCATTCTGATAACCCAAAATATTTAAAAGTTTGGGGCAATGGAGCTACTTTCGACAACGTTATATTGCGCGGCGCATATGAGCGCGCCGGCCAGGTTTGTCCGTGGCAATTTTGGAACGATCACGACGTCAGAACCATCGTCACATTAGGCAGAGTTGTGGGTTTCGATCCAAAGCGAGATATGCCATTCGATGGGGTTGCACATAACGCACTGGCCGATGCGCGACATCAGGCAAAATACGTGTCCGCGATCTGGAATAAGTTGATTCCGGCCACCAGCAGCGATCTGTAATTCCCCTGGGTGCAGCCAGGGTAATGGATAAATAACCATGAGCAATATTCTCCAGTTAGCCCCCAACGAGTGGGTCTGTGAAAGCGTTCTTATCGCGGTTACCGGGCTCAAACCCGGTACCATCCTCCGAGCCAGAAAAGAATGCTGGATGGTTGGGAGGGAGTATATCCACGTATCGCCTGACGGGAATCCTAAACCTTCCAGTGAGTGCATGTATAACAGAAAGGCTGTAGATGCCTGGGTCGCTTCAATGAAAAGCAAGCAGCCAGGGTGATTTGATGCCATGAAAAAGGTAAGCTCGTATCGCTCTTGGGCGTCTGGAGGTAACACCAATGGATAAAGTCACATATCCAACAGGCGTCGAAAACCACGGTGGCACTTTACGCATCTGGTTTAATTTTAAAGGTAAGCGTGTCAGGGAAAGTCTCGGTGTCCCTGACACCGCTAAGAACAGGAAGATAGCCGGGGAACTGCGGACATCAGTATGTTTTGCCATCCGCACAGGAACATTTGATTATGCAACCCAGTTTCCTGACTCCCCTAACCTCAAGGCTTTTGGTGTAAGTAAAAAAGACATTACAGTGAAAGAACTTGAAGAAAAATGGCTGGATCTGAAACGGATGGAAATCTGCGCGAACGCATTCAATCGCTATGAGTCTGTCGCAAGGAATATGGTGCCGAGGATCGGAGGTAATCGCCTGGCGTCAGCAGTAACCAAAGAGGAATTGCTGTATCTCAGGAAAGATTTGCTAACTGGTTACCAGAATCCGACGAAGAACAAATCCCCGGCAAAAGGGCGAAGCGTTGTTACTGTGAACTATTACATGACGACAATGGCCGGAATGTTTCAGTTTGCTGCGGATCACGGTTACTTAGAGGTGAACCCATTCGAGGGAATTAAGCCTCTGAAAAAAGCCAGGGCAGAACCAGATCCTCTTTCTCGTGATGAATTTATTCGCCTGATAGATGCATGCCGGCATCAGCAGACGAAAAACCTGTGGTCATTAGCAGTGTACACAGGAATGCGTCACGGGGAACTGGTCTCCCTGGCCTGGGAAGATATCGACCTGAAGGCGGGAACAATTACCGTCAGGCGTAATTATACGAAACTTGGTGAGTTCACTCTACCGAAAACCGAGGCAAGCACAGATCGAGTGGTGCATCTTATCCAGCCCGCAATCAGTATCCTGAAAAATCAGGCTGAAATGACAAGGCTGGGCAGGCAACATCACATTGAAGTTCAGTTACGTGAGTATGGCCGTGTGGTGAACCATGAGTGTACATTCGTCTTTAACCCGCATGTGGTAAGACGCAGTAAGCAGGTCGGATTTATCTACCGGGTCGATTCTGTAGGCGACTCATGGGAAGCGGCACTAAAGCGCGCAGGAATCAGACACAGAAAGGCGTACCAGTCACGACATACCTATGCGTGCTGGTCATTATCTGCTGGTGCAAACCCGAGTTTTATTGCCAGTCAGATGGGGCATGCGAGCGCCCAGATGGTGTTCAATGTGTATGGGGCATGGATGGCTGACAGCAGCGCAGAGCAGATCGGAATGCTGAATCAGAAGCTGGCAGATTTTGCCCCATTGATGCCCCATAGCCACGAGAACAGTGCGGGAGGATTATTAAAATCAGTAAGTTAACCCCTAACGCCCGTCATGTTAACTGTGTGGAGGGTAATACCACGCTGTACGCCTTGCCGAAAGCCGAGATTGTTGACCGCTGGTTTGCACAAACCAGCGACGATTTTCGCTTCTGTTTCAAATTCCCGGCCACCATCTCGCATCAGGCCGCACTGCGGAATTGCGATGATTTGGTGCAGGCATTCTTTACGCGCATGTCCCCACTGGATGCCCGCATCGGACAATATTGGTTGCAGCTACCTGCCACGTTCGGCCCACGTGACCTCTCTGCTCTGTGGCAATTCCTCGATGCCCTCCCTAAAACGTTTACCTACGGTGTCGAGGTTCGTCATCCGGATTTCTTTGCGAAAGGTGAATCAGAGATTCAGCTCAATCGGGGTCTGCATGAACGCGGGGTTAATCGGGTCATTTTAGACAGTCGTCCGGTCCATGCCGCGATCCCACACACGGAAGCGATACGCGATGCTCAACGTAAGAAACCAAAGGTCCCGGTCCATGCGGTCGTCACGGCAAACCACCCGATGGTCCGTTTTATCGGTAGTGATAACATGACACAGAATAGGCAGTTCTTTGCCGCCTGGCTGGCAAAGTTGTCACTCTGGCAGCAGACCACCACGCCATATCTGTTTTTGCACACGCCGGATATCGCACAGGCTCCTGAGCTGGTAGACACGCTATGGGCGGATTTACGCAATGCCCTGCCAGAGATCGGATCAGCACCCTCGATTCCACAGCAATCTTCTCTTTTCTGAAAATGCCACCTATCATAGACAGTGCCAGCAGCCATTTTAAAAGGGAGTTTGTATGGTAAGCGCGCTTTATGCCGTCCTGGGTGCGTTGTTGTTGATTAAGTTCTCCTTTGACGTCGTTCGCCTGCGCATGCAATACCGCGTAGCCTATGGCGACGGCGGTTTTAGCGAACTACAAAGTGCAATTCGCATTCACGGTAACGCGGTGGAATATATTCCTGTCGCACTGGTGCTGCTGTTATTTATGGAAATGAACGGCGCAGAAACGTGGATGGTGCATCTTTGCGGGCTGATGCTGATAGCCGGGCGACTGATGCATTATTACGGATTCCATCACCGTCTTTTCCGCTGGCGTCGTTCCGGCATGAGCGCCACCTGGTGTTCGCTGTTACTAATGGTGCTGGCGAATCTTTGGTATATGCCCTGGGAGTTGGTTTTCTCCCTGCATTAGCGCACAATACGCCACTTTATTTTTCCCGGATTTTTACGTTATGTCTCACCGCGACACGCTTTTTTCTGCGCCTATCGCCAGTCTGGGTGACTGGACCTTTGATGAACGGGTAGCTGAAGTCTTCCCTGATATGATCCAGCGTTCCGTTCCCGGCTATTCCAATATCATCTCCATGATTGGAATGCTGGCCGAACGTTTCGTACAACCCAACACGCAGGTCTACGATCTGGGCTGCTCTCTGGGTGCCGCGACGCTCTCAGTACGTCGCAATATCCATCATGAGAATTGCAAAATTATCGCTGTTGATAACTCGCCGGCCATGGTTGAACGCTGTCGTCGTCATATCGATGCCTATAAAGCCCCTACGCCTGTTGACGTGGTCGAAGGCGATATTCGCAACATCACTATCGAAAACGCCTCGATGGTGGTGCTGAATTTTACCCTGCAATTCCTTGAACCACCTGAGCGCCAGGCATTGTTGGATAAGATTTATCAGGGGTTGAACCCCGGCGGTGCGCTGGTGCTGTCAGAGAAGTTCAGCTTCGAAGATGCGAAAGTTGGCGAACTGCTGTTCAACATGCACCACGACTTCAAACGCGCCAATGGCTACAGCGAACTGGAAATCAGCCAGAAGCGCAGCATGCTGGAAAACGTGATGCTAACTGACTCTGTTGAAACGCATAAAGCACGTCTGCATCAGGCAGGTTTTGAGCACAGCGAATTGTGGTTCCAGTGCTTCAACTTTGGGTCACTGGTAGCGTTGAAATCTGAGGTTCCTGCATGACAGACTTTGGTAACTTTTATCAGCTGATTGCCAAAAACCATCTTTCCCATTGGCTGGAAACGCTCCCGGCACAAATCGCCGCCTGGCAACGCGATCAACATGGCTTGTTTAAGCAATGGTCGAATGCCGTGGAGTTTCTGCCGGAACTGACGCCACATCGTCTTGATTTACTGCATAGTGTGACTGCCGAAAGCGAAGAGCCGCTCAGCGAAGGGCAGATCAAACGGATTGATACGCTGATGCGTCATCTCATGCCGTGGCGCAAAGGTCCATATTCGCTGTACGGCGTCAATATTGATACCGAATGGCGTTCCGACTGGAAGTGGGATCGCGTTCTGCCGCATTTATCCGATCTGACCGGGCGTACCATTCTCGACGTGGGCTGTGGTAGTGGCTATCACATGTGGCGCATGATTGGCGCGGGTGCTCATCTGGCCGTCGGTATCGATCCTACGCAGTTGTTCCTGTGTCAGTTTGAAGCGGTACGTAAATTGCTGGGTAACGATCAGCGGGCTCACCTGCTGCCGCTGGGTATCGAACAGCTTCCGGCGCTGAACGCGTTTGATACCGTATTCTCTATGGGCGTGCTCTATCACCGCCGTTCGCCACTGGAACATCTCTGGCAGTTGAAAGACCAACTGGTAAAAGACGGAGAGCTGGTGCTGGAAACGCTGGTGGTCGAAGGTGATGAAAATACCGTTCTGGTACCAGGCGACCGCTACGCGCAAATGCGTAACGTCTACTTTATTCCTTCCGCGCTGGCGCTTAAAAACTGGCTGGAAAAATGTGGATTTGTGGATGTCCGTATCGCTGATGTCTGTGTCACCACCACAGAAGAGCAGCGTCGCACTGAGTGGATGATTACCGAATCACTGGCCGACTTCCTCGACCCGAATGACAGCAGTAAAACGGTTGAAGGCTACCCCGCCCCACTGCGTGCGGTTTTGATTGCGCGTAAACCCTAGTCATTTTTGCCGGATGGCACATTTTCTCCAAAATAGTTCGGTTTGCAACAAGGCGGCGACGCAGCAAATCCCCGGGAGCGTAGATAACTGCGTGACCGGGGTGAGCGAGAAAAGCCAACACAGTTGCAGGCCGAAATATGCAGGAGAAGGAGAAAAAAAGGCCCCTGTTGAAATTGCAGGGGCCTGGTACGAGCAAGCATCATATTGGGCGACATGATGCAACGGTAAAAATCAGCTGGCCTGGTGGTGCGCAATGATTGCCTTCATTTCAGCAACCGCCGCCCCGTCTACCGCATAGCGGGAATATTCATCCGCCTGCGTATCCGAAGACATCGACAACCCCGAATTGCGATACCGCATGGGTGAAGCCAGCCATACTCCGGCAGAACTGTGGACTTCCTGCACTCCAGCGTCGAGGAACAGGGATAAATTCGCGGCGCGAACCCCCGCTCCGGCCATAATGATTGGAGCATCCACCTGCGCAATAAGTTCCATTATTTTTGTTAAACCTTGCACTGCATCTGATTTTTGCCCGGAAGTCAGCACTCTGGCGACGCCCAAATCGGACAATTTATTCAGCGCATTTAATGGGTTGGCGCACATATCGAAGGCCCGATGAAACGTGACATTTAGCGGGCCCGCAGCAACCATTATTTTTTCCATACGTGGCATATCGACATTCCCGTCCACATCAAGAATGCCGGTCACCAGCCCTGAAAAACCTAAATCTCTGACCATCGCGATATCATCAAGCATCGCGGAAAATTCACCGTCGGTGTAACAAAAATCGCCCCCGCGCGGGCGGATAATGGGATGAACAGGAATAGAGACATGCTGGCGTACAGAGCGCAACACCCCCAGCGACGGCGTTAACCCCCCTTCTTTAGGCGCCGAGCACAGTTCAATACGATCGGCACCCTGAAGTTGCGCGGTGCGTGCGCACTCCATGCTGTAACAGCAGATTTCCAGTAATGCCATCACTCACTCCTGTTGCTCGCTTGCTACAATCGCTTCAATTGACCACGGATGAAATTTGATGGTGACGCTGCCATCACTGACCGCCAGTGTCGGATTCGGTAAACGCTCACGCTCTCCTTTTGGCGAGCTGGTCTTCACGAAAATCCCCGGCTGACTCAATCCTTCATCAGAAAGCAGCGCCAGCGCACGCGTGTTCAGTGTTTCTGGCGCACCAGGCAGAACGATTTCGATATGCTCCCACCCCTCATGCGGGTAACGTTTTTCACCCGGCCATGGCAACTCAATCACCGTAAACTGCCAGTGCGCGACACAAACCGGCTCATCCAGTTTGAACAGGCAAATCGGTCTGCCATTAATGATATTTTCCGATAACAGCGCACCACACTGTTCAAATCCCCGACGCCAGCGTTCTGCGGTGGTATTTTGATGACAACGCAGAGAAATGTGATCGGCTTCAAGCGATGAGACATCCAGGCCAAGACGGGTGGAAAGCGACGTTAACGCCTGAGTGAAATGCGGTAAATCTGCGGAAATATCATGCAGTTCTTCAACTGCCTGCCAGTTAGCCATATTGAATGCTCATATCCATATTCAAAGCCGCTAATTTACTCTGTTGCGCAGCCCCATCCAACTGCTGATTTTTTCACATGTCGCATGAATAATTATACGTAATGACATTGTTTATATTTCAGGCAGCTGGCGGTACTCGTAATGCTGACGGCAACGGGCATTTGCAGTATACTCCCGCCCTAAATTCTTAAACTGATGCGGTGAATTTTATCCCGCTTCATAAATGTAAGGTATTCCGGTGAATATTCAGGCTCTTCTCTCAGAAAAAGTTAGTCAGGCCATGATTGCTGCAGGCGCACCTGCAGATTGCGAACCGCAGGTTCGTCAGTCAGCAAAAGTACAGTTCGGCGACTATCAGGCCAACGGCATGATGGCAGTTGCTAAAAAACTGGGTATGGCGCCGCGACAACTGGCAGAGCAGGTGCTGACTCATCTGGATCTCAGCGGGATTGCCAGCAAAGTTGAAATTGCAGGCCCTGGCTTTATCAACATTTTTCTCGATCCGGCATTCCTCGCGCAGCATGTTCAGCAGGCGCTGACCTCCGATCGTCTGGGCGTCACTCAACCGGCTAAACAAACGGTTGTTGTTGACTACTCCGCGCCTAACGTGGCGAAAGAGATGCACGTTGGCCACCTGCGTTCCACCATCATCGGTGACGCTGCGGTACGTACGCTGGAGTTTCTCGGCCATAACGTGATCCGCGCAAACCACGTCGGCGACTGGGGCACCCAGTTCGGTATGTTGATCGCATGGCTGGAAAAACAGCAGCAGGAAAATGCAGGCGAAATGGCGCTGGCAGACCTGGAAGGTTTCTACCGCGATGCGAAGAAACACTACGACGAAGATGAAGCCTTCGCCGAGCGTGCCCGTAGCTATGTCGTGAAACTGCAGGGCGGGGATGAATACTTCCGCGAGATGTGGCGCAAGCTCGTCGACATCACCATGTCGCAGAACCAGTTAACCTATGACCGTCTGAACGTCACCCTGACCCGTGACGACGTGATGGGCGAAAGCCTGTACAACCCGATGCTACCAGGCATTGTTGCTGATCTGAAAGCCAAAGGTCTGGCTGTTGAGAGCGAAGGCGCTACCGTCGTATTCCTTGATGAGTATAAGAACAAGGAAGGCGAACCGATGGGCGTCATTATTCAGAAAAAAGATGGCGGCTATCTCTACACCACGACCGATATCGCCTGCGCGAAGTATCGTTACGAAACGCTGCACGCCGACCGCGTCCTCTATTACATCGACTCCCGTCAGCATCAGCATTTAATGCAGGCATGGACTATCGTGCGCAAAGCCGGTTATGTACCAGACTCCGTACCGCTGGAACACCATATGTTCGGCATGATGCTGGGTAAAGACGGTAAGCCGTTCAAAACTCGCGCTGGCGGTACCGTAAAACTGGCCGACCTGCTGGATGAGGCGCTGGAGCGCGCGCGTCGTCTGGTGGCCGAGAAGAACCCGGATATGCCCGCTGATGAGCTGGAAAAACTGGCGAATGCCGTCGGTATCGGTGCGGTGAAATATGCGGATCTGTCGAAAAACCGTACCACCGACTATATCTTCGACTGGGACAACATGCTGGCGTTCGAAGGCAATACCGCGCCGTACATGCAATATGCCTACACCCGCGTACTGTCCGTGTTCCGTAAAGCGGATATCGACGAAAGCGCGCTTGCCAGCGCACAGGTTATTATCAGTGAAGATCGTGAAGCTCAGCTGGCCGCCCGCCTGCTGCAGTTCGAAGAGACGCTGACCGTTGTGGCACGTGAAGGTACGCCGCACGTGATGTGCGCTTATCTGTACGACGTTGCCGGCCTGTTCTCTGGCTTCTACGAACACTGCCCAATCCTCAGCGCTGAAAATGAAGAGATTCGTAACAGTCGTCTGAAACTGGCGCAACTGACGGCGAAAACGCTGAAACTGGGTCTGGATACGCTGGGTATCGAAACCGTAGAACGCATGTAAGCATATTAAAAAATATCAGGCCTGAGTTCGTCATCCGGATTCAGGCCTTTTTTATTTCCGGACATGCTGGTCTGAAACAATTCACAAGGAATGACACATTTCCGTAGAGGGATGGAACATTTTTTGCCTGTCATCCCGTTTACGCCTCCGTATCATTAGGCGGCGAATTAATCGGGTACGGGTCAATGACATTCAGAGATTTTGAGGCGGAAGAAAAACTTTTCCAGCGGCGTGTAATGGTGGCCTTTGGCCTGGTCGTCATCTGTTTTGGCATCCTGATTTATAACCTCTATAACTTACAAATCCGCCAACACCAGTATTACACCACCCGATCGGATGCAAACGACATCAAAATGCTGCCCGTCGCCCCAACACGCGGTATCATTTATGATCGCAACGGTATCCCGTTGGTACGAAATGTCACCTGGTACGACATTTCTGTGACGCCATATAAAATCAGCGATATGGAAGCCCTGCTGAAGCAACTCACGCCGATTGTTGACCTCACGCCAGATGATATTGACCAGTTTCGCCATGAGCTGAAGGCCAGTAGCCGCTATCGCCCGGTAGTACTTAAAAATGCGCTGACCGATGTAGAAATTGCCCGTTTTTCTGTGAACCAGTTCCATTTCAGCGGCGTGACCATCAATAGCTACGAAGATCGCCAGTATCCTTATGGGGCGGAGCTGGCACATGTACTTGGCTACGTATCAAAAATCAACGATAGCGATCTGAGAGCATTGGATAAAAAAGGGCTGGCAGAGAACTACGCCGCCGACCACAACATTGGTAAGCAGGGCATTGAGCACTACTACGAAAATGACCTGCACGGCAAAACGGGTTATCAGGAAGTCGAAGTTGATAATCACGGGCGTATTGTACGTTTGATTAAAGACGTCCCTCCTGTCGCCGGAAAAGATATCCATCTGACGCTGGATTTGCACTTGCAGGAATACATTGAAAGCCTGCTGGTGGGTCAACGCGCCGCAGTGCTGGTTGAAGATCCCCATGATGGCTCCGTGCTGGCAATGGTCTCAAACCCCAGCTACGATCCGAACCCGTTTGTAAAAGGCATCAGCTACCAGGATTACAACGCCCTGTTGCAGGATAAAGATCTGCCGTTAATTAACCGTGTCACGCAGGGGTTATATCCGCCTGCCTCAACGGTAAAACCGTACATGGCGATGTCAGCTTTATTAAACGGGGTGATCACACCACAAACCCACTTCTTTGGCGCCCCGACATGGACACTTCCCGGCACCGAACGACATTACCGCGACTGGAAAAAAACAGGACACGGCATGCTGGATGTGACCAAAGCCATTGAAGAATCAGCGGATACGTTCTTCTATCAGGTGGCGTACATGATGGGGATCGACCGTATTAACAACATGCTTAGCCAGTTTGGCTACGGCAAACCTACCGGTATCGATCTTGATGAAGAGTACAACGGCCTGCTGCCAAGCCGCGACTGGAAACAGCGGGTGCATAAAAAAGCCTGGTACCAGGGAGACACCATTTCGGTCGGCATCGGTCAGGGTTACTGGATTGCCACGCCGATTCAGATGGTAAAAGCGATGGTAGCACTGATTAACAATGGGAAAGTTATTGCCCCTCACCTGCTACAGGATGAAGAGAGCGGAAAAGCCATCACGCCGTATCAGGCTCCCGAAGCATCAACACAAATTGCTTCTGCTTCATCACCCTATTGGGGACTGGTGCGTCAGGCGATGTTTGGCATGGCGAATGAACCGAATGGCACGGGTTACAAATTCTTCCACACCGCGCCCTACGGTATTGCCGCGAAAAGTGGCACATCACAGGTCTTTAGCCTGAAAGAAAATCAGACCTATAATGCGAAAATGATTCCGATACGACTGCGCGACCACGTGTTCTATACCGCATTTGCGCCGTATAAGAATCCAAAAGTCGCCATCGCATTGATTCTGGAAAACGGCGGCAGCGACGGGGTTACCGCCGCGCCGGTCATGCGACAGATTATGGATCATCTGTTTGTGCCGCAGAGTAGTGCCACACAACCAGTGCAGGGTTAAGCCTCCGGAATACTAGCGATAGTTCACAATCACCTGATTGCTCTGAACCTGCAAGGCAGGGATCAGGCGACCGCCACCAGGCACTTCCCAGACAAAGTGCATTGGCTCAATCGCAGGGACGCTATTAAAGCCATTGGTGGTACCGCTTTGTCCATCCAGTTCAACACAACGGGACTGAGAGCATAAGCGCACACGTAACCCCGCAGGCGTAGGCCCATTTAATTCATAGCGCCAGGCGACCAGCGTCATCAGGCCTGAAACGGGCTGGCTGGGAACCAAAGGCGAAGATGAAGCCGACTCCCCACGATAATTTAAGGTAATCCCCATACCGCTTGCCTGCCATGTCCCTTCCCCGGCAGCCTGTACAGCCAGTGGGAAAAGCAACAGCCAAAGAAATTTGCGCATTATTTACCTCCAATGGTCGCGGTCATACGGATATGGCGGTTATCGGAAAGCTCCATATTCGACAACACCACCAACTGCGGAATACTGCGGCGTAAAAAACGCGCCAGGAGAGGTCGCAGCGCGTGATTCACCAGCAATACTGGCGGCGCACCCAACATTTCCTGACGAGACAGCGCTTCCTGCGTCTGTGCCAGCAACCGGTCTGCCAGACCAGGTTCAAGGCCCCCACCGCCCTGTAACGCTTGCAACAACAGGCGCTCAAGCGGTGTATCGAGTCCGATAACCTGAACTTCTTCGTTACCGGGGAACCACTGCTGAGTAATCGCCCGCCCAAGCGCCACACGCACCACTGCGGTGAGTTCATGCGGATCGTTCTGTAACGGGGCATGTTCCGCCAACGTTTCAAGAATGGTGCGCATATCACGAATAGGGACTTTTTCATCCAACAGGTTCTGCAGCACTTTGTGCAGAGTGGTCAGCGTGACCACTCCCGGCACCAGATCTTCTGTCAGTTTTGGCATCTCTTGTGAAACACGATCCAACAGCTGCTGCGCCTCCTGGCGACCAAACAGCTCCGCGGCAAACTGGCCAATCAGATGGTTCAGATGTGTGGCAACCACCGTACTGGCTTCAACAACGGTGAAGCCCTGAATTTGCGCCTGCTCTTTTAGCGCACTTTCAATCCAAATAGCATCCAGACCAAAAGCAGGATCAACCGTTTTCTCCCCAGGCAGCGATCCGGCCGCGGTACCAGGATTGATAGCCAGCCAACGTCCTGGGTAGGCATCGCCACTACCAATCTCGACCCCTTTCATCAGAATACGATAGCGGGCAGGTTGCAGATCCATATTGTCGCGAATGTGTACCACTGGCGGCAGAAACCCCATATCCTGGGCAAATTTCTTACGAATGCTGCGAATACGCCCCAGCAATTCGCCGTCCTGTTGGAAGTCCACCATCGGAATCAGACGATATCCGACCTCCATTCCCAGCGTATCTTCCAGCTGTACATCACTCCACGTCGCTTCTACCACCGAGTTATTTTCCGGCATTTTCACCGGCTGAGCTTCTTCGGGTGCTTTTTGCTCGCGTCCGCGCATCCACCAGGCCAGCCCCAGCAATGCCGCGGTAAACATCAGAAACACCAGGTTTGGCATTCCCGGTACCAGCCCCAGTAAACCGAGGACCGCCGCACTAAGCAGCATCACGCGTGGGTTGCTGAACAGCTGGGTGACCATCTGTTCACCCACGTCCTGATCGGTACTCACGCGGGTGACGATAACCCCCGCCGCCGTTGAGATAACCAGCGCAGGGATCTGTGCTACCAGCCCGTCACCGATGGTCAGCAGGGTATAGCTTTCTGCCGCGCTGCCCATGCTCATACCGTGCTGCAACACCCCAACCAGCAAGCCGCCAACCACGTTGATGACCATGATCAGAATACCGGCGATGGCATCCCCACGAACAAATTTACTCGCACCGTCCATGGAGCCGTAAAAATCGGCTTCCTGCGTCACTTCAGAACGGCGTTTTTTGGCTTCATCTTCACCAATCAATCCCGCATTCAGATCGGCGTCAATCGCCATCTGTTTACCCGGCATCCCGTCCAGCACAAAGCGCGCACCCACTTCAGCGATACGCCCCGCACCTTTGGTGATAACCATAAAGTTAATGATGACGAGAATGACGAAGACCACGATACCGATGGCAAAGTTACCGCCGACCAGGAAGTGACCAAAGGCTTCCACCACCTTACCTGCCGCCGCTGCACCTGTATGCCCTTCCATCAATATGATACGCGTTGACGCGACGTTCAGAGCCAGGCGCAACAAGGTGGTGAACAGCAGAATCGTTGGGAATGCGGCGAATTCAAGCGTGCGCTGAGTGAACATCGCCACCAACAGCACCATGATCGACAGCGCAATGTTAAAGGTGAACAGTAAATCGAGGATGAAGGCCGGAAGCGGCAACACCATCATCGACAGGATCAGCAGAATGAGGATCGGCCCGGCAAGAATTTGCCATTGCGTGGATTTCAGGTTGCCGGGCAGACGCAGCATCGCGACCAGATTAGCCATCAGTATTCTTCTCGTTCATAAAATCCAGTGCTTCAGGCACCGGAAGGTTTCCAGGTTGTGGTGGCGGCGTACCGCCAGCCAGACGCCAGCGTTTTAGCTGCCATACCCATGCCAACACTTCGGCAACGGCGGCATACAATTGGCCAGGTATTTGCTGACCGATCTCAGCATGGCGATATAACGCACGAGCCAGCGGCGGAGCTTCTAACGTTGGGACTCGGTGCTCCGCGCCAATCTCCCGAATACGCAATGCCACCAGTCCGGCCCCTTTAGCCACAACTTTTGGCGCGCTCATCTTGTTTTCGTCGTACTGCAAGGCAACCGAATAGTGCGTAGGGTTGGTCACAATAACATCCGCCTTCGGCACATCTGCCATCATGCGGCGCTGTGCGGCCGCACGCTGCATCTGGCGAATTTTGCCCTTAACGTGCGGATCACCTTCGCTTTGTTTAAATTCGTCACGGATATCCTGACGCGACATCCGCAGTTTTTTCACATGGCTATAAATCTGGAAAAAGACGTCAAACCCCACCATCGGAATGACGCCAAGCACCACCAGTAATGCGCACATACCGACTAAATCCAGCGCATTACCCATCGCCGTAATCGGGGATTCGGCCATCAGGCGCATCATCTCTGGCCAGTTATGCCAGAGATAGAATCCCGCCACGCTACCCACCAACGTGGATTTCAATATGGCTTTAAGCAGTTCCGCCCCGGTTTGCGCCGAGAACATACGCTTAATACCCGGCAGCGGATTCAGCTTTGAGAATTTGGGTTGCAGCGATTTACCACTGAAGATCAAGCCGCCAAGCATCACCGGGGAGATCAAGGCCACCAGCACCACGCCTGTTATCAGCGGTAACAGCGCAATCATGGCGTCTTTAATCAACAGAATGATTTGACTCAGGATCAGGTTAGGGTCATTGACCATACTGTGGTCAAAGCGTAATCCGGTTGACAGCATGCCTGCCAACCGACGGGCGAGCGACTCCCCACCAATCCAGATAACGCACACACCCACCAGCAAAATAAGCAGTGAGGTTAGCTCCTTGGATCGGGGTATCTGCCCTTCTTCCCGTGCTTTTTCAAGTCGGTGGGGTGTGGGGGCTTCTGTTTTGTCGTCGTCGCTTTCTTCTGCCACGCATCAGACCCTGGGTAGAGATATAGGCGTGAATGATGCCAGAACAGACATGCAACAATGGGAAGAGTAAGCGGTAAAAAAGACGGGATTTATGGCTTTAACGCCAATTGCCGATGAATAACATGTAAGCCGGATGAGAAGTTTCCTTCCGCATCCGGCAAATCCACATCAGAAACCGAGGCTATCCAGCAGGTCGTCGACCTGATCCTGGCTTGCCACTACACCAGCTTTTGAGGTGTCAACCTGCGGACCATTCAGCAAACTTTCGTTCTCGCGTTTTGGTCGGGCACCCTGCTCCGGAATGTTTTCCAGCAGCACCATCAGCAGTTGACGCTCAATCTCCTGGATAACATCCATCATGCGCTTGATAACCTGACCGGTGAGATCCTGGAAATCCTGCGCCATCATGATGTCCAGCAATTGGGCATTGGTAAAGCTGGTATGACCGGGGACATCACCAAGGAACTGGCGGGTATCAGTGACCAGTTCACGGGCATCGGACAGTTCAATCGGATTTTCGAACCATTCATCCCAGCGTTTGGTCAGGTTTTTTGCCCCTTTTTCCATGGCATCCTGGTGTGGCTGTGAAGCTTCTACGCTGTTCAGTGCACGCTCTGCCGCCTGTGCAGTCATTTGTACAACGTAGTCCAGGCGATCGCGCGCGTCGGGAATGGCTTCCGCCGCTTCGGCAATGGCCTGATCCAGCCCCAGTTCACGCAGGCTGTCGCGCAGCATTCGGGTTAAACTACCGATGCGCGCAATGATGTCCCCTGCTGAGTGTTCGTCAACAGGTTTAATTTGTGGTTGCATCATCATCACATCCTCACATGCCCAGTTTCTCAAAGATCTTATTGAGTTTTTCTTCCAGCGTCGCCGCGGTAAACGGTTTTACAACATAACCACTGGCACCCGCCTGTGCTGCCGCGATAATGTTTTCTTTCTTCGCTTCTGCCGTCACCATCAGCACTGGCAGAGCAGACATACTGCCGTCAGCACGAATGGTTTTCAGCAGTTCAAGGCCGTCCATGTTAGGCATGTTCCAGTCGGAAATCACAAACCCGAATCCCCCTGCCTGCAGTTTGTTCAACGCGTCCACGCCATCTTCAGCTTCTTCAACGTTGTTGAACCCCAGTTCCTTCAGCAGGTTACGCACAATGCGACGCATGGTGGAAAAGTCATCCACAACCAAAAACCTAAGCTCTTTATCCGCCATAAAAATAAACTCCTGATTCAAATACGTATTGCCTGTCCGGCACTGATTTTCGCCAGCATTTGCTGGCTTACCTGGCTAAGATCGACCACTTCGCTTACACCACCCATATTGATGGCCTCGCGCGGCATGCCGAACACCACACAACTTGCTTCGTTTTGCGCAATGGTCCAGGCGCCAGCCTGGTTCATCGCTAACATTCCGGCGGCCCCATCGTTGCCCATACCCGTCAGGATCACCCCAACGGCATTGCGCCCCGCATGTTTCGCCACCGAATGAAACAGCACATCCACTGAAGGCCGATGCCGGTTAACCGGCGGACCATCATGAATTTTAATCTGGTAGTTCGCCCCGCTACGCGCCAGTTCCATATGCTTGTCGCCAGGGGCGATATACGCATGCCCTGGTAGCACACGTTCTCCGTCTTCTGCCTCTTTCACGGTTATCTGACACAGTTTGTTCAGGCGTTCGGCGAACGAACGGGTAAATCCTGGCGGCATATGCTGGGTAATAAGAATACCGGGACTTGAAAGCGGCAATGGCTGGAGTACATGACGAATTGCCTCTGTTCCTCCGGTTGATGCGCCGATGACCAGCAGTTTTTCCGAACTGAGTAACGGCCCCGCCTTCAATGTCGCTGGCGCTGCCGTGGGTTTGTGGGCGGCCAGCTTTGCGCGTGATGCAGTGCGGATTTTCTCCGCAATCATCTCGCTATATGCCAGCATTCCTTCGCGGATCCCCAACTGAGGCTTGGTAACAAAGTCAATCGCCCCCAGTTCCAGGGCCCGCAGCGTGACCTCAGAACCTTTACCAGTAAGTGAAGAGACCATCACCACGGGCATCGGACGCAGACGCATCAGCTTTTCAAGAAAATCGAGGCCGTCCATGCGCGGCATTTCAACATCCAGTGTCAGAACGTCGGGATTAAATTTTTTGATGAGATCCCGCGCAACCAAAGGATCAGGCGCTGTCGCAACCATCTCCATATCGCTGTGGCTGTTAATAATTTCGGTCATGATTTGACGCATCAATGCAGAATCATCAACCGACAGTACCCTGATTTTACTCATGCTTTATCCTTACCTAGCGCATACACCGTCTGCCCGCGCAGGCTAAACTCGCGCACGAGGTTGCTAAAGTTTTCTGAATGACCGGCAAACAGCAGTCCGTCAGGTTTAAGGAGTGGAACAAAACGGTGCAAAATGTCCTGCTGAGTCGTTTTGTCAAAATAGATCATGACGTTACGACAGAAAATGGCGTCAAACGGGCCTGGCACGTTGTATTTTTTGTCCAGTAAATTCACGCTGGAAAATTCAACATGGCTTGCCAGTTCTTGCCGTACGCGTACCAGCCCTTCATGAGGCCCGGTACCGCGCATGAAATAGCGTTGCAGCTGCTGTGGCGACAACGTTTTTAGTTCGTCAAGACGGTAAATACCGCTTCTTGCCTTTTCCAACACCTCAGTATCGATGTCGCTGGCAAAAACGCGCCAGCGACCCGGCGTCATACCCAGGGTATCGGCCAACGTAATCGCAATACTGTAAGGTTCTTCTCCGGTAGATGCTGCCGCGCTCCAGACGCGATATTCACCGCTGCGTCGACGGGCGTGGTCAGACAGCACCGGAAAGTGATGCCCTTCGCGAAAAAAAGCGGTCAGGTTGGTGGTCAGGGAGTTAATAAAAGCCTGCCACTCAGCACTGCTCTGGTTGGCTTCCAGCATGCTGAGATAGCGACCAAAATCATCCAGTCCCAGGGTACGCAACCGACGAACCAGGCGGTTATAGACCATGTCCCGCTTGTGGTCGGCCAGCACGATCCCCGCGCGCTGGTAGATTAATTGACATATCCGACGAAAATGCGCGTCAGACAGCGCGAGGCGCTGTGTCATCTGTAACAATAATGACGTTTGCCCGGAGGGCAGAGATGATGTCATAGCGCCTTCTCAATCACATTCAGGATACAACGGGCACAACCTGCGGCTGCGCCAATTCTTGTTGTGTTACGGTTTGCTCTTCAAGCTTAAAAAACGCGACACAGGCGGAAAGATTATCTGCCTGGGTAGCTAACTGCTCAGTGGCGGCTGCCGCTTCTTCCACCAGTCCGGCGTTCTGCTGTGTGACAGAATCCATCTGGCTGACGGCTTGCGCCACCTGCTCAATGCCTCTGCGTTGTTCATCGGAGGCCGAGGCAATCTCTCCCATGATGTCGTTAACCCGGGTAACCGAGCTAACAATCTCCGTCATCGTGCGCGCCGCCATATCCACCAGTTGCGATCCCTGGTGAACGCGGGTGACGGACTCTTCGATCAGTCCTTTAATTTCTTTCGCCGCCTGCGCGCTACGGCTTGCCAGATTGCGGACCTCTCCGGCAACCACGGCGAAACCGCGGCCCTGCTCACCGGCACGGGCAGCTTCTACCGCGGCGTTTAACGCCAGGATGTTGGTCTGGAAGGCGATACTGTCAATCACACTGGTGATGTCACCTATCTTCTGCGAGCTGGCAGAAATCTCATGCATCGTGCTGGCAACCTTTGCTGTCTGTTCCCCTCCTTTATGCGCTGTATCGGCTGCACTTTTGGCAATGCCCGAGGCTTGTCGCGCGTTATCCGCATTTTGCCCGACGGTGGCGGTAAGCTGTTCCATACTGGCTGCCGTTTGCGCCAGCGATGCCGCCTGCTGTTCAGTTCGCGAGGACAGGTCGTTATTACCCATCGCAATTTCCGCGATCCCGGTATGCATTGCCGAGCTCCCCTGGCGCACCTCACTGACCGTCTCACGCAGTGCCTGTTGCATCGCTTTCAGGCTGGCAAAAATGGCTGAAATCTCATTACGGCCATATACCGCTATCGGTCGCGCCAGATTACCCGCCGCAATGCTGTCGAAGTGGCTACCGATGATAGCCAGTGGCTGCACAATCATTTTGCGCGACCAGTACAGCGCTGCTGTCGTTAATAGCGCCGCCAGTACCAGCATGGTGGCGAAAATCACTCCAGACATATGGTAACTACGCTGGCTGTGGTCCTCTGCTCTTTGCAATACCTGGTTGATGTTGTTCTGCCACGCCGTAAAATTTGCATCAAAGGCATCCTGTGAAGCCTGTACCGGCGCGGTCAAAAAATCCGACAGCTGATTATTTTCCAGCCAGGTTGCCTGGTGAACCAGATCGCTATGCCATTGACTGAAACTTTTCGCGGTTGCGCTTTGCAGCGCCTTCTCCTCTTCTGCCGTCTCTGTCGTCGCCATAAAGCGTTTAAACACCAATTCGGACTGGGCCAGGCTGTCCTGTGCAATCGTCATCAGCGCTTTGATATCCTCTGGCGGATAGCTCAAAGCTGTCAGCGTTCCTGCTTTATTCAGTGCAGTACTGGCCTGTAATAACACAGCGCGGGTTTGCGCCAGCGCAGCGCGTTGCTGATTACTCTGTTCGACCTGGTTCAGGTTCTGAAAACCATCCCGAAATGCCCAGAAGGACAAGCCATTACTGCCAATCTGCAAAACACCACAGAGGATTAAAATCAAAAACAGCGTGGTCGAAATTCGAATACGATTAAACATCAACGCTCCCATCAGGCGGCGCAGGCCGCGGTTTAGCTGTCAGTCAAAATGTTTCCCAATGCGTATCTTGTTCGGTGGCTAGCTGGCGCGATTGTGACGCCGGAGTCGCTGTTGCAGGTAGTCGTGTTTCTCGCATCTTTGATGATGAAGGACGCGACGCGAGGCGGAATGTCGATACCGACTGGGTCAGGCGACTGGCCTGCTCCTCGAGCGCGGCAGCGGCGGCAGCCGACTCCTGCACCAGTGAGGCGTTCTGTTGCGTTACCCGGTCCATTTCAGACACCGCGAGCGCAACCTGATCTATTCCTCGACTTTGTTCATCGGATGCCGAGGCGATTTCCCCCATGATGTCGGTCACACGCGTGACCGCATTAACGATGTCATGCATGGTTTCCCCGGCGCTTTCTACCAATACAGAACCGGTATCCACCCGCGATACAGAATCTTCAATTAGCGCTTTAATCTCTTTTGCTGCCTGCGCACTGCGGCTTGCCAGGTTACGCACTTCACCGGCAACGACGGCAAAACCACGGCCTTGTTCACCGGCACGCGCAGCTTCTACCGCCGCATTCAACGCAAGAATGTTTGTCTGGAATGCAATGCCATCAATAACGCTAATAATGTCGGCAATTTTCTTCGAACTATCGGCGATTTCGTGCATGGTATTCACAACGCTATCAACCACTTTGCCGCCATGTTGTGCGGTATCAGAGGCGCTTTTCGCCAGTTGAGAGGCCTGACGTGCATTGTCCGCATTTTGCTTCACGGTAGCCGTCAACTGTTCCATGCTGGCTGCTGTTTCTTCCAGCGCGGAAGCCTGTTGTTCAGTACGGGATGAAAGATCGGTGTTACCGCTGGCAATTTCACTGGTACCGGAATAAATCGCATCCGAACCTTCGCGCACCAGGGTTACCGTTTCGGTCAGCGAACGCTGCATATGATCGACCGTGCTGGCCAGTTCGCCAATTTCATTACGACCGCTTACAGCCAGAGTTGCAGTTAAGTTACCGCTGGCAATTTCACGGATATGCGCAATGACGCGGGACAGCGGGTTCAGCAAGGCATGACGGATGCCATACCACACCACTACCAGAATCAGTACCAGCACGACAGCCAGAATGCCGAGTTGCCATTGGGCAAAGTGGTAATCGCTTGCGCTTTGATCAAAGGCTTGTCGGTAGAGTTTCTCGCTAACATCTGCATATTTACCTAACGCTTCACCGAGGGCGTTTTGCATGCCCTGAGTGGGTTGTGCAAAAAATGCATCCATGTTGCCGTTTTCAAGGAACTGAATGAGTTCCACCAGGGCCGCATGGTACTGCTGATATTTTGCATCGACGTTGCCGCTGGCATCCGTCACATCAGGCAACGGCGTGATTTTTTTGAAATTAGCGTAATGCGTTTCGGCTTGCGCCAGCGACGTTTTCGCATTCTTAAGCAGATCGTTCTTCGCGCTGCTCTGCTGGTTGGACGCATCCATCATCATGCGCGCAGAGGAACGACTCAAATTGATGCGTGTTTGCAGCATCAAGTCCCATGTTGAGGTGAGTTCACTTTGCTGCTGTCGTAGATCGTTAGAAATAACAAAACTTTGCTGATTCTGCTGCAATGAAGAAAACAACAGACCACCGGAAACAAGCTGTAGCAGTGCGAAAACCCCCAGCACCATCATCAGCATTGTGACAACGCGGATACGGTTAAACATAAGGCACCTTCCTGAAAACGAGTTATCAACATTATCGGCATTCACTGAGATAACTTTACGTTTGCAAAAAGGAAATCCAGCAGGAAAGTAAGGCCCGGCGGGAGAAGGGAAAAACGGAGGAACAGAAACCACAACGCATTTACATAAAAACATCATAATTATCATGTAAATAACATTTCCAACCCACCTGGTTGACCACTATTTGTATTCCCCCCCTCCCTTTTCGTGTGACACCGATCACATAACCATCCGCCGAATACCACAACAAAATGGATAAAAAATTAAAAAAAGTTGTATCTGCCTGGGCTTTAATTCAATTTATATGATGAATATTTCGTTACCACTTAATAAGTATAAAAAATGAGTAACTGATGAATAAATGTTAAATCCTTACTGAGGGCTTTTTAGTGGCAAATGCAAACAAACTCACGCTCTTTATCGTGATCTTCATGCTGGCGGGGATCCTTTCGGGTGCGGTGATCCACACCTATGCCTCCCCCGGCGTCGTTACCGCCTGGGCTGATAATATTACGCTGCTCACCGACATCTTTTTGCGGCTGATTAAAATGGTCATCGCACCGTTAGTCTTCAGCACTCTGACCGTCGGGATCATGCGTCTGGGAGAAACCTCCACCATCGGACGCGTTGGCGGCAAAGCGATGATCTGGTTTATCAGCTCGTCCGTGCTGTCTATTTTGGTTGGCCTGTTTGTTGTCTCGCTTGAGCAACCCGGAAGCGGGCTGAATCTGGCCATTCCACTGGAAGCTACCGACACCGGACTTGCCGTCGGTGGTATGAGCCTGAAAGGTTTTCTGTCCCATACCATTCCTACCAGTATCGCCGAAGCGATGGCGAATAATGAAATCCTGCAAATTGTTGTGTTCTCAATGTTCTTCGGTATTGGTGGGGCATCGTTGGGAGAGAAATTTAACGCGCCGCTGGTCGCCGCACTGGATGTGGTTTCACACATTATGTTGAAAGTGACGGGCTATGTTATGTACGTCGCGCCGCTGGCAATTTTCGCTGCTATCTCTTCCGTTATCTCCACGCAGGGCCTGGGTATTCTGCTCAACTACGCGTCATTTATTGGCGGCTACTACGTCGCTATTCTGCTGACCTGCCTGGTCCTGTTGGCAGTGGGCTATCTGGTGCTGAAGAAAGAGGTGTTCCGCCTGGTCAGTATGCTCAAAGATCCGGTGCTGGTCGCTTTCACTACCAGCAGTTCGGAAGCAGCCTACCCTAAAACGCTGGAGCAATTAACCAAATTTGGCTGCTCACGCAACATCGTGTCGTTCGTGCTGCCGATTGGCTATTCATTCAACCTGGTCGGTTCGATGGTGTACTGCTCGTTCGCCTCCATGTTTATCGCACAGGCTTATAACATCCACCTTTCCTTCGCGGAAATTACCGTGCTGATGCTGACATTGATGCTGGCGTCAAAAGGGATTGCTGGCGTACCGCGTTCAGCGCTGGTGGTGCTGGCGGCAACCATTCCAAGCTTTAATATTCCTGTTGCAGGGATCCTGTTACTGATGGGTATCGACCATTTCCTTGATATGGGACGCTCAGCGATTAACGTATTGGGTAACGGAATTGCGACAGCGATGCTGGCGCAGAAGGAAGGGTTACTGGAAGAAAGCGTGTCTTCAGAAAACACTACAGAACAAATTAAGGCTTAACTCTTTTAAAACAAGAACAGCAAATCAACAAAGATTACCCCAGCCATAGACTGGGGTATTTCAACAACACCAGGATGATAATTTACATCAATTACCAGCTGTAACGTACGAGCAAACTACCGCTGAGATCGCCATAGTCATTACGTCCTTTTTGACCCGCCACTTGTCCAGTGATGCTCCACTGGCTATTCAGATTCGCCTGGATACCCACTTTCACCTCGGCGCGATCTGCCGGAAGATCCTGCTTCACCTCAGCACCATCAAATGCGACGGCAACATCATCACTGGTGTGTAACCAGTTCACTTCCGCAAACGGCTGGAGCACCGACGTCGTATTCTTTTTCAGCTTACCGTCTATCCGCAGCCCCAAACGCGTGGTCCAGCTGTCCCCGTTTTGTCCATCAATACGCGTTCTATTCTGTGCGACAGCATCGGCTTTAAATTGCTGCCATGTCGCCTGAGCCTGCGGCGTCAGGCTGACGACATTATAGTTTGCAAGTATGATGTCGTACCGATAGCCCGTTTCCAGAGAGACCGCGCTGGCCGTTGAATCATAATCCGTTGACCCGACATCGCCATTATCGACGCTGTTATTGTAGAGCCCGTACTGATACCAACTGTCCACGTACAGGCCGCTGTGAGTCTTCGCATCCGCAAACCAGGTAGCATAAGCGCCAGGAATATAACCAGCTACGTTACCACGTGCAGAGAATTGGCTCCCATCAGCGCCACGGTTGCCTGTACTGTCCGTGTCAGCGTTAATGTAACTCACCATCAGTCCCACCTTCAGGCTCTGCTCGCCATTATCCCAGCTAAGTACATCACCACCGATTTGCAGTTGCGAGTAAGTGTTGTCAATATCCACATGACCGTCTGCAGCGGTTGACGACGCATCACCTGCTTTAAAGCGCATCCACATACTGCCATCATCGGTACGTAATTGACTCCCTTCGCGGTCATAAAGGGTCTGCATTTGCAGATTACGCGCCATCCACTGGTTACCCAGATAAGCGCCAATATCAGCCCGATATTGCGGATCTACCGGTTTATTATCACCACCATCGTCCGGGTCCACCGGCGGGACAGCCTGCGAACGCAAATACCAGTCACCGCCGTCTTCATACAATCGGTATTCATACAAACCCGCCTGCACCTGATTACCCTGAGTAAAAACGCCATCAGACTGACCGCCGACATCAATCACTTCAATACCTTCCGTTGTTAACGCCCCTTCTCCCCCGATGTTATTGACATAGAGCGTCGTGCTACCGGAAGTATCACCAGCGATAATCACTTTATCCGTCGGTGAATTGTCATCCCCTAACTGCGTGTTCAGATAAAGATTACTGTTATCACCGTGATAATTCCCATTAATCGCCAGCGTTTTGAATTGTCCGTTCTGTGAAGGAGTATCAAATGCAATATCTCCGGCATTATTTAATTGAGTTAAAGAAGAATCACCGGTAATTGTCCATTGCGTCTGTTCAGCCAGTGAGAGATTCAGCGAGGAGCCTACCGTCGGATCGGTGTTAACAAATGTCGCCCCCACAAACCGCGAACCAGACGCCATATCCAGTGAAATACTGCCCTCACCCCCGCTAATGATATCGCCCGTAATATCCATTACACCTGAACCGGTCACGGTCCCGCCGGGTACGAGATTTCCCGCTCTGTCGGTAACAAGCGGAACAAAAATAGCGACCCCATCCTGGGTTTTAATTGTGGTGTCACCGGTCAGCAATATTGCCCCGCCCTGCTGAACCACCGCCCCATAACCATTGGCCCCACTCGCTGTCACATCAATGGTCAGGTTTTTACCATTAATGATTCCCGGACGGCTTAAATCATTACTTCCTATCGCCCAAAGCCCGTAAGAGCTATTCTGCCCACTCATGATAATATCGGTATTCGCGATATTAACCGTTGCACCGGAGAACTGGGATGACACGCCGTAACCATCGATCCCATAAATCACATTTCGATTGTCGGCATCCCCTTTAAAATCAAGAGTACTCCCGGAGGCCGCAGCGATACCGCTGGTCGCAGAGCCCGACATGGCAGAACTTCTGCCGTCAACAACGCTGCCTGCGCCAATCATCACATCGCCCCCCTGCGCCATGATGCCCACAGACTGAGCGGTATTGACTGTAAGCGCATCCGCGTGGAATTCGCCCCCCGTCACCCAGAGGGTCGTCGCCTCTCCGGCTGCGCTTATGATGCTGTTTCGGCCTAAATCCATAAAACCTGTGCTCATTGATATTGCATTTACATACGGCCCAGTCACATCAATCGTCAGATTATCAGCAATAAATTCAGAACCTTTTGCTGCGGGGTTTATCGTTACTCCGGCCCCATCATAGAACCCGGTGATTGAGATGGTCGATCCACTACCCAAATCAATGCTTGATCCGGCCCCATTAATAGCGATGCCACGCGTGGTACACCCGCCTGTGCGGCAGTCCAGAGTCGTACTGATATTAATATCCATATTATTGGCGATTAAAGTAGTATCAGCACCCGTAACTGAGATGCCTTCAGCAACACCAGAGGTACCATTGATAGTTACTCTGCTGTTATCTCCCAAATCAACATGATTATTTTTACCCAGCTTTAAACCTGTCACAGAACCATGATCTGTTGCCAGTGCTGTTGCCGTGACAGTGAGTTGATCGGCATCCAATACGCCATCAGTACCTATCTCAATACCGGTTGTGACATTATTGCCTTCTACAACCACCTGGCTATTTTTACCTAAATCAATATTGGCATTACCCGTACTTTGAATCCCCCGCGCGGTGTTGTCTATACTCGTAGCATGGATAAAACCATTATCCATGGTGAACGTACCACTCCCGCCTAATAAATAGACTCCGTGGGCATCGCCTATCCCACCAGTACTATAATCCGTTTCAGTTATAGCCGTAATAGAACTGCCACTACCCAGATCGACGTTACTGTCTTTGCCTGTATTTTTAAATCCATAAACATTATTTTTACCCGAAACATCGATATTAATATCGGATGCTGTTACTTCTGTACCCGGGTTATTACCTGAAATCAAAACTCCGGTGGTATTTTTACTTGAATTCTGTGTGCCATCCGTATCAGTGACATGG
Organism: Citrobacter sp. U14242; assembly: GCF_046555775.1. Taxonomy (NCBI): domain Bacteria; kingdom Pseudomonadati; phylum Pseudomonadota; class Gammaproteobacteria; order Enterobacterales; family Enterobacteriaceae; genus Citrobacter; species Citrobacter sp. U14242. Next base: position 76,452 of record NZ_JBKGLW010000009.1, on the reverse strand, counting down.
ATTTCGGTATTCGTGCCTAAATCATTGTGGGTGCCATTATCCAGTGAAACCCCGGTAGACAGGGTTTCACCAGATACGTTGATAATTGCTTTTCCTTTAATCTGTAAGCCATCACCGCCGGTCGTGATACTCTCAACACCCGTGGTATTTGTTTGTCCACTAGCCGTAACGACATCATTATCATTCAACATGATCGATGCACCATTTTGTGGGCCTAACTCTGCAGCATTGACAGCAGCAGTACATATTAATGTTGCCAGGCCTGTTACCTTGATGCTATTACGCATTCCATTATTACCATGGGAAAACTCACCAGCAACCACAAACATATTACGTGCCGTACTCCAGATTATATTATATATAGCATTCATATTTAGTTCCCTCTACGCCAATAGAAAAACCAGGAGGCACAGGTTGATTATATATTCATGAGTGACATAAATAATTTCAAACGATAAATTATTTATATTTCACACGGATAAATTATATTATATGTGTCAGAAAACGGCAGACAGTATAAAGTTTATCCCGTTTCAATTAAAGAAAAAAATACAAATAAACCAAGTGAATGAAATAACAATAAACATTCAAAACTAAAATCAAACAGCCCGTATTACTTAATTTCCCCACGTGAAAAATTAAAAGCAAAACGCCCTCCATAGTGCGGAGGGCGTTTAATATCTGCCAGCTAAATATTACAAAAAATGATAATATTGACTACTTTTATGCCATATGCGAAGCCGCGATATCTAACAGCGCCATCTCTTCGCTGTTCAGCAATTTCTCAATGTTAACCAGAATCAGCATCCGGTCTCCCAACGCGCCCAGTCCCGTCAGATATTCCGTTGACAGCGTAACCGCGAATTCCGGTGCCGGTCGGATTTGATCGGTTGTCAGCGACAGCACGTCAGATACGCCATCCACCACAATCCCAACCACACGCTGACCCAGATTCAGGACAATCACGACGGTGTTTTCGTTGTAATCCACATCGCTCTGGCTGAATTTCACCCGCAGATCAACAATCGGCACAATCACGCCACGCAGGTTAGTCACACCTTTAATAAAGGCTGGCGTATTGGCAATACGCGTAACCTGATCGTAGCCGCGGATTTCCTGCACTTTCAGGATATCGATACCGTACTCTTCATCCCCCAGCGTAAACACGAGGAATTCCTGACCTGACGGTTCGCCGGCCAGTTTAGTTACATTACTCATACCGGTCATATTCTTCCCTTTCTTACTCAATCAGGCGGCTGTGATTGCCACACGTTGTTCGCGGTTTAACCCCTGCAATGCAGAGACATCGACAATCAGCGCGACGCTACCGTCGCCGAGGATCGTTGCTGCGGAAATGCCTGGCACTTTGCGGTAGTTGCTTTCCAGGTTTTTTACCACCACCTGGTGTTGACCAATTAACTGATCGACCAGCAACGCGTAGCGACGCCCTGCACTTTGTAAAATGACTACAATACCCTGAGTTGCTTCGGTTTTTGCACCTTCAACTTCAAAGACTTTCCACAACTCAACCAGCGGTAAATACTCACCTCGCACTTCCAGGACTCGCTCTCCCCCGGCCAGCGGATGGAGATCTTCTTCCCGAGGTTGCAGAGACTCCATCACCGCATTTAGCGGCAGGATAAACACTTCATCGGCTACACGAACAGACATGCCATCAAGGATAGCCAGCGTCAGCGGCAGCAAAATACGGATGGTTGTGCCCTGGCCCTGTTTCGACTGGATCTCAACGTGCCCGCCCATCTCCTGGATATTTCGCTTCACCACGTCCATACCGACACCACGCCCGGAAACATCCGTTACCTGCTCGGCGGTTGAGAATCCGGGAGCGAAGATCAGCATGCCGACTTCGTCATCGCTCATGTTTTCGTGGATTGGCATCCCCTGGGAAATAGCCTTCGCCAGGATACGTTCGCGGTTCAGACCAGCGCCATCGTCGGTCACTTCGATACAAATATTCCCACCCTGGTGTTCGGCGGAAAGTGTCAGATTACCAATCGGATTTTTTCCGGATTCGATGCGTTTTTCCGGCAGTTCAATACCGTGATCAAGGCTGTTACGCACCAGGTGCGTCAACGGATCAATAATGCGTTCGATCAGGCTCTTATCCAGTTCGGTGGAGCTACCGACCTGGGTCAGTTCAACCTGTTTACCCAATTTACCCGCCAGATCGCGCACCAGACGCGGGAAGCGGCTAAACACATATTCCATCGGCATCATACGAATCGACATCACCGATTCCTGCAGATCGCGGGCGTTACGTTGTAACTGCCCCATGCTGGTGATGAGATCGCCATGATTTACCGGATCCAATTCGTTCGAACGCTGAGCCAGCATTGACTGTGTGATGACCAGTTCACCCACCAGGTTAATCAGCTGATCGACCTTCTCAACCGCCACGCGGATGCTGGTCGATTCACTGGCCCGGGCAGGTTTCTCACGCTCTGCTCGCCCATGCGGTGCTTCGTTGGCGGCCGCTTTGACCACCGGCGCAGGTGCTGGTGCAGCAACCGGCAGTGGCTGTGGTTCCACGATATCAGCGACGGCTGGCGTTTCTGCAGCAGTCGGCGCGGCAGTGATGGTTTCGAACTCAATCTGATCCGCTTCAATGACGAAGCAGAGCACAGCAATAATGTCATCTTCAGCGAGGCTACCGTCGATCGTAGCCGACAGCGTATCGGCACCTTTGACCACATCGCTTAAGGTCGCCAGATTCCCCAGTTCCTCTTCCAATAAATCGACTTCACTGGCTTTCAGGCGCGAGAGAATGATCCGCTTTTTGATCTCTTCAGCGACAGGGGCGGCTTGTGCCACCACCTCGTCTTGTATCGCCGTGCTATCAACAACGCTCAGTTTGGCGCTATTGACCACCGGGGGCGCGGTTTCACCTTTTGCTTCGAGCGCTAACTGTCGTAACGCATTACAAATGTACTCAAAGCTGGCGGCATCCGGCTCCTCTGAGTTTTTATAGGCGTCGAGCTGTTCCTGCATAATATCTTTCGTTTCCAAAAACAGGTTGATAATGTCGGCATTGAGCTGCATCTCGCCACGCCGCGCTTCATCCAGCAGGTTTTCCATCAGATGGGTCGTTTCCTGCAAAATGGTAAAGCCGAAAGTGCCCGCCCCGCCTTTAATCGAGTGCGCTGCACGAAAAATGGCATTCAGCTGTTCGGAATCCGGGGCTTCAGGTACCAGATCCAGCAGGTGCTGCTCCATGTCAGCCAACAGTTCGTCAGCTTCATCAAAAAATGTCTGATAAAAATCGCTAATATCCATGCTCACGCTATCACCTCGGATTGGCTGGTGGCGATGTGGGAACGCTTGCCGGCGGCACCGCCGCTGGCTGTTGTAAGACACTTACCGGCTCATTCTGGCTTTCAGCGTTTTCATGCAAAATGGCCTCTTCGGCCTGCTTATTCAGAACCAGCAGGCTTATACGGCGGTTGATGGCGTCCTCGGGACCGCGATCGCTCAGACGCATCGTGGCGGCCATACCTACCACCCGTAATACTTTTCCATCATCCAGTCCGCCGCTGACCAGCTCGCGACGCGATGCATTGGCGCGATCGGCAGACAGTTCCCAGTTGCTATATCCCTTCTCACCGTTGGCATAGGGATAATCATCTGTATGACCCGAAAGACTGATACGGTTTGGGATCCCGTTCAGTACGGGCGCAATCGCCCGCAAAATATCACGCATGTAAGGTTCAACCTCTGCGCTTCCGGTTTTAAACATCGGGCGGTTCTGACTGTCGATAATCTGTATCCGCAGCCCTTCCTGGACCAAATCAATTTTCAGATGTGGGCGCAGTGCACGCAGCTTAGGATCGGATTCAATCAGCTGATCGAGATCGCCACGAAGCTTGCTCAGGCGGCTTTGCTCCATACGCTTTCTCAGATCATCAATATTGGGCTGTTTGTTTACTTCCCCCTGCTGCTGGGTGTAATCATCCCCCCCACCAGGAATTGGGCTTTGGCTGTTCGAGATCCGATTTCCACCCGTCACCGCAGTGGCCAGCGGAGTACGGAAATATTCGGCAATTTGAATCAGTTCTTTAGGGCTGGAGATGGAAATAAGCCACATCACCAGAAAGAAGGCCATCATCGCGGTCATAAAATCGGCGTAGGCAATTTTCCACGAACCATGCGCCCCACCACCGTGATTTTTATGTTTACGTCGCTTTACGACGATAATGGGATGGGCCTGATTTTTCATGCGTCCTCGGTCGTCTGCTGCGCTGCTGGATTTCTCACCGCACGAACATGCTCTTCCAGTTCGATAAACGAAGGACGCTCGCTGGAATACAACGTCTTACGACCAAACTCAACCGCAATCGGTGGCGCGTAGCCATTCAGATTGGAGAGCAGAGTGATCTTCACGCACTGCATCATCTTGGTTGTTTCAGCGCTTTTCTGTCGCAGGACGCTGGCGAGTGGGGAAATAAATCCATAGGCCAGTAAAATACCGAGGAATGTCCCTACCATAGCGTGTGCAATCAGGGCACCCAGTTCAGCCGCCGGACGATCGGCAGAAGCCAGCGCATGCACAACCCCCATCACCGCAGCCACGATCCCGAACGCCGGTAATGAGTCACCGACCATCGCAAGACTGTTAGCCGGAACTTCGGCCTCACTTTCATGCGTCTCAATCTCTTCGTCCATCAGCGCTTCAATTTCAAACGTATTCATGTTGCCGCTGATAATCAGACGCAGATAATCGACGATAAAATCAAGCATCACTGCATCCGCAAGAATACGCGGATAGCTGGCGAAAATTTCACTCTCTTTTGGATTTTCGATATCGCGTTCAAGCGAGAACATGCCTTGCTGACGTGACTTAGCCATCAGGCGGTAGAGTAACGCCAGCAGGTCCATATACATGGCTTTGGTGTATTTCGAGCGCCGAAAAAGCAACGGGATCGCTTTCATCGTCCCTTTGATGGCTTTACCGTTGTTGCCAACGATGAATGCCCCGATACCTGCGCCACCGATGATCACCAGCTCAGCCGGTTGATAGAGTGCCCCAAGGTGTCCGCCGGTCATCATGTAACCGCCGAAAACTGTACCAATAACAACCAGGTAACCTAATAAGATAAGCACGACATCATCCTTTCGCAATTGACTATGACAGGATGCGCAGTCGGGCAGTTAACTCATGGTCAGGACAAAAAAAGCAGCGGTAATCGCTTACCGCTGCTGGAGTGTTCATCCACACCGTATCAGTTAAACAGCCTGTTCGATCTGTTCATCCAGCAGTTGTGGGATAATATCGGCAGCATTCTGGGAAAGTTTACGTCTTTTTACGGCTCGCGATGGCGGCTGACATAAACTACAGGCAAAGCTGCCTGCGGGTTGGTGCGCGTGGGTAATAAAATTTCCGCCGCAGCAGTTACAGGCGGACAATTCAAGCAAACCACTGTCAACAAAACGGACAAGAGTCCACGCACGAGTAAGCGCCAACAATGGCCCTTCTTCTGGCTGCGGGCACTGCTCAAGATATAACCGATACGCCTTAATCACAGCATCAACGCCGCTGCACAAACCGGTTTTAAGCAAAAATTGCCATGCATTACAAAACATCGAAGCATGAATATTTTGTTCCCACGTCATAAACCAGTCGGTGGAAAACGGAAGCATCCCTTTTGGCGGAGGACTACCGCGTAATTCTTTGTACAGCTTGATGAGTCGGCCACGGCTTAATTGCGTTTCGCTTTCCAGCATTTGCAAACGGGCGCCCAATGTGATTAATTCCATCGCTAACTGGATATCACGCGCTTCCTGAACAATGCTTTTTTCGCTCATCATCAAGCCCTTTTCTTACGCGCTGCGTCATCAATGTCGTTAAGCAGGCGTGTTGAAAGCATGATACCGGTATGGATTTGCTGAAGATCGTCAACGCGGGAATCTTGCGTCAAACGCGTTACAGTCTGATGATCGTCGAAACGGAAATGGCATACCAGTTGATTGGTTTCAGCCAATTTGACCATCTGAGGAAGTGTTAATGTTGCCAATGTATCCGCCATCTCTTCGCTGATACCCAAGCGGAACATTGCAGATGCTTTGTCCTGAACGATCAAACGCTGTGCAAGCAATAAATATGACAAATTGATGTCATAAATGTGTTTCAGCAACTCGGATGTATGCATTATTTGCATCCATAATAACCAACATTATTTTCATGCGGCAGAACCGCACCCCGTGATGTCGCCGGGAAGGCCCGGTAAAAAAAAAGCAAAAGGTCAAATACATAGCAACGTGATGGCGCTTACGCGTTGTCTAAACATTCCTTTCTTAGAATGCCGCGTCCCTTACAAGCTCACATCATTTCTTACAAATGTCTAAGATTTTTCCTAATTCGACGCAACTCTACCCGCCACCCGTTACACATACAACGTAGCCATGCTGCGAATTTAAAGAATATGTGACGTAGATCACATAATCAAGCTAAACACTTAACATAAATCCATCAGCCCAGCTTTTATTTTGGCTATTTTTTAAACCATCGTTATCTCATTCAATTCCAGCCATACGAATAATCTGGCAATAAAAGCGAATAGCACTCTGTTCACGCACGTTAATATCACGCCCTGAAATAGCGAGCTGGATCACAGATTTAATATGAAATACCTTTTCAATAAAATCCTTTACAAACAACAACTTAAATATTAAGGCTGATTAATTAATACCGGGCTGTGATAACCGTTTAAATGTTAAGAGATGTGTGTTTTTTATTAACAGATTGTTTTTATTAGCAAGTAGTTTAACTTAAATCAACCGAACAGATTTACAGCTTATATGAAGTGATTATTCTATTTATAAGAATAATTAATGAATAATCATGATGACATTCACACAATTACCCTGCAAAACGTAGCAGTATGGTGGTATACGATTAAACTGATGAGTTCTCATAATTCATGAACAAAAGGAGCGAGTTATGAGCTATGCGCACATACTTGTCGCTGTTGCCGCTACCCCCGAAAGCCACCAGCTGTTAGCAAAGGCTGTTTCAATCGCTCGCCCTGTCAACGCCCGCATTAGTCTAATAACCCTGGTCTCAGATCCCGAACTGTATAACCAGTTTGCCGCCCCAATGCTGGAAGATCTGCGTGAAGTCATGCAAGAAGAAACCCAGAATTTTATCGATCAGTTAAGCAAAGAAGCGCAGTACCCCATTGAGCACACGTTTATTACCTATGGAGCATTGAACGAACACATTCTGGATGTATGCCGCAAACACGCGGTTGATCTGGTGATTTATGGCAACCATAACCACAGTTTCTTTTCGCGAGCCTCCTGCTCAGCGAAAAGCGTTGTCAGCGCAAGCCAGGTTGATGTGTTGCTGGTGCCGCTTGCGGGCGATTAATCACGCCAGTTTGCTGCAGGCTGTCTGCGGGTCAGACGACAGGTTTTCCGTATGACGTGATGCGACGTTTTTCAGATCGCAAATGAATCTCGCCTGCCAGTTGTTGATATCATTTTTAACGATAGTCTGCAGCATTGCCGCATGACGGGAAATGCGCTCGGCAAGCGGCATCGTCAGAGCCTGGTTTAATGCGCCCGCGACATCATCCCGATCATAAGGGTTTACAATGAGTGCAGAAGTCAGCTCATTCGCAGCCCCGGCAAACTGCGAGAGCACCAGGACGCCGGGATTGGCAGGGTCCTGTGCGGCGATATACTCCTTTGCCACCAGATTCATACCATCGCGCAGTGGCGTCACCAGTCCGACATCAGAGTAGCGAAAAACCTTCATCAGTAATTTACGGTCAAAATACTGATTCAGATAGTACAGCGGCGTCCAGCCCAGTTGCCCGTATTTACCATTGATCCGCCCGGCCTCGGTCTCTAACTGGTGACGGATATCCTGATAAGCCTGAACCTCCTCACGCGAGGTAGGTGCTATCTGCGTATAACGAATCTTACCGTGGTGCTGTGGAAACTGTTCCAACAGCGCCTCGTAGGCCTGAAAACGTTCCGGCAGGCCTTTAGAGTAATCCAGCCGCTCAACAGAGAAGATATTTTTCACATTTTTAAGCTCTGCTTTTAACTGTGCCAGTTTCGGCGGTAGCGCTCCTGATGCTTGCCGAGCAATCTCCTCAGGTGCAATACCAATAGGATAAACTTCCGTGCGGAACGCTTTTCCCCAGGCCAGATGCTGTTTTTCTCTGGGCGTAGTGACCTGAGTTTGCGCCGTCAGACAGTCAAGAAAGGCCTGGCGATCGTTGTCGGTTTGAAAGCCCAATAAATCAAAGTCGCACAGTTGCTCAAGCAACGCCTGATGTGGCGGCAACGCATTGAAAATTTCGGGTGTCGGAAAAGGAATATGCAGAAAAAAACCGATGCGATTATTCACACCACGTTTGCGTAGCTCGCTGGCAAAAGGTAACAAGTGATAATCGTGAACCCAGATAATATCGTCATCACTGAGCAGTGGCAGCAGCTTATCAACCAGTAAGGCATTAACCCGCTGGTAGCCTTCCCAGGCACTACGCTGAAACTGTACCAGGTCCAGTCGATAATGGAACGCAGGCCATAACACGGCATTCGAAAACTGGCAGTAATACTCTTCATAATCCTGTTCACTCAGATTAAACGATGCCCAGGTGATGTTGCCACGGGTCACTTTTTTTAATGGCTGCTCCCCATTGCCTGTATCACCGCTCCAGCCAAACCACAGTCCGCCAGCAGCCTTCAGTGCGCCCAGCACACCTACAGCAAGACCACCAGCGCTGCCTTTGTCATCCGGTGAGGCAATGCGGTTAGATACTACGACTAAACGACTCATAGCCACCTCTCCTGTCATTCGTTGCTTCTTGTTCCTGCTGCGGACAGTTGATTTGTTCCAGCCAATGCCAGACGTCTCTGACAGCAGCCAGACGCCACGTCGCCTGAGTCTCCCCACTTCCCACTTTTACCGAGATACCGCCGGCGCGATTGACCACGGCAAAACCTGTTTCATCGGTCAGATCGTCACCAACAAAAACAGGGGTCCGGCCGTCAAACGGTGCTTCCTGCAGAAATGCCGCAATTGCGTCTCCTTTATTGGTGTCCTGAGATTTGATTTCCACAACACACTTTCCAGGCTGCAATGCCAGTTGTGGCCAGATATGGGTAATGCGTTCAGCCAACGCCAGCAGCGCGGCCTCATGCTCAGGCGCCTGCCGGTAGTGCAGAGCGAAAGCCATGCCTTTTGTTTCAAGCGTTGTCCCCGGTAACGTCGCCAGCGCCGCATGCAATAACGCCCCCACTTCGCGCTCAACCGCCGCAGGCAGATGCACAATATGAGTTTGACCATTGATGTCACGGCGTTCTGCCCCATGCACCCCGGCAAGCGGGAAACGATAAGGGGTGGTGAGTGCGTCAAGCTCTGCCATTGAGCGCCCTGAAATCAATGCCAGAGCACCCGCATTTTGCGTGGCCAGGCGATGTAATAACTGCAGAATTGTCTGTGGAACAACAACCTGGTCAGGATGCGGTTTGATTTCAGCCAGTGTTCCATCGAGATCAAAAAAATAAGCACAATTAGTGGGATGCTCAGGGGGTAAGGTTAGCGATGCTGTCACCCGATTCTCCTCCTCGTCATGGTCTGTACGCCGCGCGGATCGCGCCGTATATAGGATGTATGACGGGTATAAGTATAGACAGTGTGACCGTGCTCGCCATTTAGAAAAACAATTGCCAGCCGGGTAGCGGCTGGCAATATGCAGAAGCTAGACTAAAAAGTTGGGATTTAAATCATCAAACAGTACGCTTGGCTTTTTGTTTGTAGCGGTCGAAGATCACCGCTGCCAGCAGGATCAAACCTCGCACCACATACTGTGCGAATGGAGAGATATTCAGCAGGTTCATCGCGTTCTCGACCGTCCCCAGAATTAACACCCCTGCGACGACATATGAGATTTTTCCGATGCCGCCTTTGAGCGAAACGCCGCCTAACACACAGGCAGAAATCACGATCAGCTCATAACCAATAGAGGTCATCGGTTGGCCGCTGGTCATACGTGATGCCAGGATAATCCCCGCAACGGCGGATACCAGACCAGAAAGAATGAAGATAATAATCTTAGTGCGGACGACCGGTACTCCAGCCAGACGTGCAGCTTCCTCATTGCCCCCAATCGCCAGCGTATTGCGACCAAAAGTGGTTTTATTCAACAGCAGGCCAAAAACAATAAAGCAGCCCACGGTTAACCAGATCGGCGCAGGCAACCCTAACCAGTTGGCATAGCCAAGAGTAAAGAAGCGCTCGTCTTCGATACCCACCGCTTTACCGTCGGAGATAATGTAGGCCAGACCACGAACAATTTGCATGGTGGCGAGCGTCGTGATCAGCGCGTTAATTTTTAAACGCGCAATCACGAAACCATTCACCAGGCCGCACAGAACGCCGAGCAACAACCCAGCCGCCACGCCAATCCACAGGCTTTCGGTCATATTAATGACCACTGCAGTCGTCACCCCTGCGCAGGCAATAACGGAGGCTACCGAGAGATCAAAATCGCCGGATGCCAGGCAAAATAACATCCCGCACGCAACCATACCCGACATAGATACCGCCAGCCCCAGCCCCTTCATGTTGATGAAAGTCGCAAAATTCGGCACAAAAATAGCGCAAACCAGGAACAACACGGCAAATACCACCAGCATCCCGTACTGATCCCAAATTCGGCCAAGATTTAACGCCGACTTCGCAGCGCCTGAACCCGATGTAGAAACGGAAGACATCATATTCTCCTTATTCAGGCGACTGCCTGGCTGACTTTAGGCATAGCAAGGCTCAGCGCCTGGCGTTCATCCGCCTGTTCATGAAGTAATTCACCTGCGATCTCACCTTCTCTCATCACCACAATGCGGTCGGCGACGCCAAGAACTTCCGGCAGGTCACTGGAGGCAAACAGCACGGCAACACCGCGCGCAGCCAGGGTATAAATCACGTTATAAATTTCATGTTTCGCGCCAACATCAATGCCGCGGGTGGGCTCATCCAGCAAAATGACTTTCATCTCTTCCGATAACCAACGCCCCAGAATGGCCTTTTGCTGATTCCCGCCAGAGAGGTTCATGATCAGTTGCTCTGCACCTGGCGTTTTGATGTTGAGTGAGCGGATATGATGGTCAGCATTGGTCTCTTCCCAGCCGTTGTTGATCAGACATCCCCCCATGACATGTTTACGGCGCGCACTAATATTGATGTTGTTGCGTACCGAATGGACCGGGATGATCCCTTCGGCTTTGCGATCCTCCGGACACAGCATCATGCCTGCTTCAATGGCGTGACTGGGTTTGCGGATATCTATCGCTTGTTCGTCAATAAACACCTGACCTTGTGTGATGCGCGTTCCGCCGAACAGACCTTTCATTAATTCGCTACGTCCGGCACCAACCAGGCCGAACAGTCCGACAATTTCGCCACTACGCACCGATAAGCTGATCGGGGTGCGCACGCCTGGGGCTTTTACCTCATGTAAACGCAGGCGCTCAGCACCATAAGGTCTGGCTTTCCAGCCATAGATATCCCCAAGATCTCGCCCCACCATCGCCTGTACCAGTGCGTCGTGATCAACCTGCTGCATATCCGTAAACGTTTTGACGTACTGGCCATCCTTAAACACCGTTATGGCATCGCTGAGGGCGAAAATCTCCTCCATACGGTGCGAAACGTACAGAATGATGCGGCCCTCGTTGCGTAGCTCACGAATCACGCGAAACAGATTTTCAATCTCCCTGGCGGAAAGAGAGCTGGTGGGTTCATCAAAAGCGATAATTTTGGCGTTACGCGCCAGCGCCTTCGCAATCTCCACCATTTGCCACTGACCGATGGAGAGATATTTCAACGGAGTATCAGGATCGATATCCATCCCCAGATGTTTTAACTGCAGACCCGCTTCGTAATTCAACAGCGAGCGGTTCACAATCCCACCTTTATGCGGAAGCTGACCTAGGTAAATGTTCTCGGCGACGGTCATTTCCGGCACCAAATGCAATTCCTGGTAAATAATGGCGACACCGGCGTTCAGCGCAGTGGTTGTGTCCGCAAATGAAACCTCCTGTCCGTGGATCGCTATAGATCCCGTGGTTGGCGCGTAGTTCCCGCTGAGAATTTTTAATAATGTTGATTTCCCGGCGCCATTTTCACCCATCAGTGCATGCACCTGACCGGCATAGCAGTCGAAACTGATATCCGTTAGCGCTTTTACGCCAGGGAAGGTTTTGCCGATGCCGCGAAATGAGAGATACGGGGTAGACTGTTGCATAACGTCTCCGTGGATCTAAACTGTTGCCGGATGGCGGCGTAGCCTTATCCAGCCTACTAAGGGCGTTATTTGTAGGCCGGATAAGATCGTTTTACGACTGTTGCGTTATTTGCCGCCTAAGCCTTTTTTCGCCAGTTCTTCTTTGAAGTTGTCGCGAGTAATCAGCACCACATCCGTAACTTCAGTAAACGCCGGCGGCTCTGCGCCTTTAGTCACCCAGTTGTAGAGCATTTCGCTGGATTTATAACCGTGAACATCCGGGCTAGGCAGCAGTGAACCGTAGAATCCAGTCGCTTCGCCTTTAGACAGTTCGCTAATAGCATCGACACCGTTAATACCGATACCAATCACATTTGCTGCTTTAAAACCCTGCCCTTCGGTAGCACGCACACCACCCAGCACAGTGTTGTCGTTCATCCCGACAATCAGCCAGTGCTTAACTTCAGGATGCTGAACCAGCATGGAGTTTGCGGCGTCGAATGCGCCAGGGATATCATTTGATTTGGTTGGGACCTGGTAGATCTGTTTTTCCGGGAAGCCTGCAGCTTTAAGCGCTTCCATCGAACCCGAGGTACGGCGGCGCGCGGTATCCAGTTCGTTTGCAGTAATCGCCATTACAGCGGAAGATTTCACATCCCAGCCACGTTTCTGCATTTCTTTGTACAGTTCCTGGCCCTGGCGTTCACCAATTTTGGTTGCTGCCATCATCACCAATGGCACGGTATCCATTGGCTTACCTTTCGCATTAGCGAACTGATCGTCAACCGCGATGACTTTCATGTCATAGCCACGCGCTTTTGCCATAATTGCAGGCCCGAGTTTTGGGTCCGGCGTACAAATTACAAATCCTTTTGCACCGCTTGCCGCCAGGCTGTCGATAGCATTCAGGGTTTTCTCTCCGTCTGGAACGGCGATTTTAATCACCTCAAATCCAAGGTCTTTACCGGCTTTATCGGCAAACTTCCACTCCGTCTGGAACCAGGGTTCTTCCGGCTGTTTGACCAGAAAACCGAGCTTCATGGATTCAGCGATAGCGGATTGTGACATAATGGCGGCCAGACCGATGGCCGCCAGCGCTTTAGTGAATTTGTGCATGGTTAACTCCAGCTTTAACGTTCTTTTATGTAGGGTAAAATCAAACGATTTTTTGTAATCCGGACGTAAAACAAGGCATTACCTTTTGTTGATAAGATCAATGCCAGTGCTGAGAGTATTTTTAGCGGGAAATTGATTCTCCATAAGAGAGCGGCATCACACCACAGAATTACAGTAATTGCGTACATAAATTCAGCGGGAAATGACATAAAAAAACACAGTTTCCAGAACAGGAAAAATAAGAAATAGCAGATTAGTCCATAACATCAGCCAGTGAATCCTTGTTCCCGAATATCAAAACATCCGGGAGTTCAATGATTACCAGGAGTAATAAATATGGTCAGCGCGATCGCGAACAGGAATGTCATCTTCTGACAGACGAACAGAAAGCGTAAACGCAAAATCAAAAATATGGCCCTGCCCTGATTGGCATCTTCAACAACTACCCTGTGGTCCCCCTGGCAACACGATCGCATCATAGAGAACATCCCGACAGGCGACATAGAATATCAATAGTAACAATGGCTTCAGCCTCTTCAAAACCGGGGGCCAGCAACACCGCCACCTTCTTCATATACAACTCCTCGATTAATCCACCGATATCCAACAACAAATGCCGAATAATTCATTCCGGTAAATTTATTAAAACTGATCTGGCGCAAGAAATTAGGTTGCAGATAATTTCCAGACACATCACCTCACCGGATAATTCCCATAAAAACCAACAGTGATAATCATCAGATGGCACAGAATACCGCGACCTGAAATTTAATTTTCACACATGAAACATCATTTCATTATCATTATTTTTCATAAATACATTATAAATCAGCAAATTACATTCACGTCACTTATATACACAAACGGCATGACTAAGAATATTGTTATGCCAATATGTAAAAAAACATAAATAGGCAGTTTTAAGGATTTTCTTAATGCCAGGCACGCGCTATGCTGATTTACGATCGGAAGCGAATACAATTCGTGATCATCTAAAGGACCGGCGGAACGGATTTATTCTGCTAACAGTATTACTCGTACGTAGATGTGAAGTGCAACGGCAGCCCGTTGTACTGGCGTTGGTGACGTACTCCCCCTTTCTGGAAATAAGGATATTGATATGGCTGCAGTTGGAATTGTTCACAAACTCAACACGCAAATGAACCTTGAGTTTTACGCCTCGAATCTCTACCTTCACCTCAGTGAATGGTGCCACGAGCACAGCCTGACAGGCACTGCGACGTTTCTGCGCACTCAGGCGCAGAGTAACGTGACGCAAATGATGCGTATGTTTAATTTTATGAAAAGCGCAGGGGCTAACCCCATCGTCAAGGCCATCGATGTTCCCGGTGATGAGCTAACTTCGCTTGAAGAACTGTTTCAGAAAACACTGGAAGATTATCAGCAGCGTTCCCGTACGCTTTCGCGTCTGACGGATGAAGCAGAAGCGTTGAACGACGCGCCAACCGTTGATTTTCTTCATGATCTGGAAAAAGAGCAGCAGCAGGATGGCGTGCTGCTACAAACGATTCTTGACGAAGTGCGTAGCGCTAAACGCGCTGGACTGTGTATGGTGCAAACGGATAAGCATCTGCTCAACGTCGTAAACTACCAACATCACTGATATCCGGTCGCGACAAACCTGCGCCTCCCGTTCTGAGAGGCGCAAAAAAACCTTTCTAAAACCTGAAACAACGGTTTATTTTAGTGAGACTCATTCTGCGGGGTGAATTTCAGCTCGATCAACGCAATCGCTTTTTGAATTGCGCGCATCGTAACGGGATCAGCGCCCGCGGGATGGCTGGAAAAGTCGATGCTTTTCAGTTGACTGGACATTTTTTCCCGAACTTCTACCGGGGCAATGACATCAATAACATCCAGGATTTGCTTGATAACCAACTGGCAGGCAACAACGTCCGAGAGCAGTTCCTGATCGGCATTCAGTGTTTGGGACATAGTGAGCTCCTTATAGAAAGGTCGTCATAGTACCCATTCAGCGCTCGAAACGGTAGCGGCGAAAGCAGTACAGCCGCGCTGAAAATAAAAAAACAGATCCAGTTAATTTCGTTTGAGATGGCAAGCACAACATGAGTGAACATTTAGCGGTTGAGAATAAGCGGGGTCTTTCTCCGGCTGCACTACTGGTCGCCGGGGCCTTCTTTATGGAGTTCATCGATGGCACGGTGATTGCGACGGCCCTGCCCGATATGGCAAAAAGCTTCGGCGTGCAGGCCGTTGATCTGAACATCGGCATCAGTGCTTATCTGATCACACTGGCGGTTCTCATCCCTGCCAGTGGCTGGATTGCCGATCGTTTTGGTGCCCGGAAAGTGTTTACCCTGGCTCTGGCGATCTTTACCTTCGCTTCAGTCTTATGCGGACTCGCCACCAGCATTGAAGGCTTTGTGGTCATGCGCATTTTACAGGGTGTCGGGGGGGCACTCATGGTGCCGGTCGGCCGCCTCGCCGTTCTGCGTACCACGCCTAAACATCAGTTGATCACCGCAATCGCCACCCTGACCTGGCCTGCCTTAGTGGCCCCAATAATTGGCCCCCCCTTGGGCGGATTTATTACCAGTTATGCCAACTGGCGCTGGATCTTCTTTATTAACGTGCCACTGGGGTTGTTGGCGATAGCGCTGGCGCTGCGTTTTATCCCGGATATTCATGATGACGAGCGACGCCCGTTCGATGTTCCCGGTTTTATTGCCACATCAGTCGCGATGGTCAGTCTGGTATATGCGATGGAACTGCTGGGAACCCAACAGCCGCAGGGCTGGTTAACCGCGGGACTTCTGGCACTGGGAATCGCCACGTTCCTGTTTGCCTTGCGTCATTTTCGCCAATCCGCGTGGCCGATGATTCGTCTGAATGCCATGCGCGTTCCTACATTTCGTGTCACGATGTACGGAGGCTCTCTGTTTCGTGCCTCTATCAGTGCGGTACCCTTTCTGTTGCCACTGATGTTTCAGGTTGGGTTTGGTATGAATGCTTTTCATGCCGGTTCCCTGGTACTGGCCGTATTTGTTGGCAACCTGACGATTAAACCCGCTACTACGCCGTTAATACGCTGGTTAGGCTTTAAAAAACTGCTGTTGATAAATGGCGCGCTTAATGTGCTGGCGCTATTGGCCTGTGCGCTGATCACGCCGCAAACTCCCGTATGGGTAATTTTACTGGTGCTGTATCTGGGCGGCGTTTTTCGCTCAATTCAGTTTACCGGTGTCAGCACGTTGGCATTTGCGGATGTTCCTGCATCGCAGATGAGCTATGCAAATACACTGTTTAGTACAGCGACGCAACTGGCTGTTGGATTAGGGATTTCGTTGGCGGCTATCGGGATCCGTATCGGGGATCTAGTGAGTGAATGGTTGTCACTGGAGGCGATACCCGGCATCAGTTTCCGGCTGGCATTCGTCGCTATCGCCATGATTTGCCTGATAGGAATGGTTGATACGCTGCGGCTTACCCACGATGCTGGAAGCGCAGTGTCAAATAAGCATCGATAAGCCCGATAGTTCACGCTATCGGGCCAACCGGCTTTAGCCAATAACGTCACGGACAAAGGCTTCGATCGCTTTGTCCTGGCAGTTTTCAAAGAAACACTGCTGGAAACGTGGACCTGAAACGGCAGTTTTCACCAGTTCAGGATCGATAGCCCGCAAGGTATCAAGATAATTTTCTTTTACTACTGCCGCTTTCACCTGGTTCAAAATCCCCGCGTTACGCACCTGCGGCTCTTTCCGCTCCGGCGGATAACCTTCACCATTACGACCGGTAAACGCTTTTTCAAACATATACCGGACGTTCAGTTCAGCCCCCCAGCCAAACCCTTTCGCAAAGGCCAGCGAGAGTGCATTACCGTTGTTGATCTGCGCAAACAGGAACGCATCCGCAGGATCAAGACAGTAGCCGCACACCACGCCAGGATGAATATTCAGTGACATCATTGCCCCCTGACCCGTACCGCAGCCCGTGACAACGAAATCAACCGCTTTTGAATTGAGCAGAATGCTGGCCATGATGCCCAGGTGGATGTAAGTCAGATGGTGATCATTTTCGTCGCTCATCCCAACATTGAACACAGGAAAACCTTTCTCATCCGCAACAGACTTAAGCTCATGGTGAATGATCGCGTTTTTGCTTGCCTGGCTGTTTTCCATCATCAATGCAATTTTCATTGTGTATTCTCCTGAATGCGCCGCGGAGGTCCCGCCGTAAGTCATGACATTTCAGTCACATTACTATTTAGCAAATCAGCTTTCAAATTTTATGAAATTAAGTTTCATAAAATATCGAGATGCTCACGGTTTTTGCGCCAGCCTTCAAATTTGACTCATAAACAGGGTGTCGTTGTGATTAATCGCAGGTGATCTTCTGGCTATTCAGGCCATTGATTAGCCGTGATGTATGTCAGGATAGCGTATCACCGATTTTTCAGAGCGATTTCATGAAGACCTTTATTCTTGCCCTCTTACCGCTCATGCTGACGGGATGCACCATCGCTAAGCAGGCTCAGGTCAGCGAAGCCAGCAGCATTACCGGCGTGGTTCGTCTGACTTACAACCAGGCCATGCTACAAACAGCACGCACCGACGACTATGTTGCTCAGGGAACGGCGACAAAAGAATGTCAGCGCATGGGTTATGCCAGTGCAGTCGGATTTGGCCAGCCAGTTGCGACCTGCAGCGTTTATGCCGGTTCTCTGTGTTTGAATACCAAAATCACGCTGTCCTGGCAGTGTCACGGTGTTGCTGTTCCACAAACTTCCACTTTCCATTATTAATCATTCCGACCAGCACATCTGCTGGTCATCTATTCTATTTTTATTTATATCACCAATTTAATAGCGTTAATGCGTTTTATTCCCATTCGCATTTTTAATAAATAAATTTATTATTTTACCTTTTGCAAATAATTAAATAACAAATTATAGTGACGCCACGTCAATATATAATAACGTTCGTGGAGCAGAACCATGCTGAAAACAGAAATGATCGACAAACTGAATGAGCAAATGAATCTTGAATTATATTCATCCCTGCTCTACCAACAGATGAGTGCGTGGTGCAGCTATCACAGCTTCGAAGGTGCCGCCGCGTTTCTGCGTCGCCACGCCCAGGAAGAAATGACGCACATGCAGCGTCTGTTCGATTACCTGACGGATACCGGCAGCCTGCCGTGTATTAATACCGTTTCTTCACCGTTTGCAGAATATGCGTCCCTGGATGAACTGTTCCGTGTAACCTATGAGCACGAACAATTGATCACGCAGAAAATTAATGAACTGGCGCATGCGGCAATGACCCACCAGGATTATCCAACCTTTAATTTCCTGCAATGGTATGTTGCTGAGCAGCATGAAGAAGAGAAATTATTCAAATCTGTCATCGATAAGTTATCGCTGGCAGGTAAAAGTGGCGAAGGTCTTTATTTCATCGATAAAGAACTGGCAACCCTTGATACACAGAATTAATGTTGTTGGGTAACGGTGGCAGTTTGCCACCGTTATTCGAGAATCTTAGTGGCGGCAGATCTTGCTTTCATGCGTGGAGAAGCCGTCTTCTTTGGCAATAAACTTGCCCTTCGCCGCTAAAAACGCCACCAACTCGCCCGCCGTCATACCTTCTGCTGAACAGGTGTGAAAACGTGCCTGCTCACCAAAACGCGCGGTAATCGCCGCCTCAAGGCTGGCATGTGAATACTGCTCACCAGATTCAATCATCATGTTGAGCACTTCGTGACCGTGAATCGATTCCATACTACCTCCTCAATAAAGCCCGTAGCCTAATGTGAACCGTACAATGCTGCTTTGCGCTAACGCAGGTTTATGCGGGCAGAGGGTAGATAAATATCATTTTTAATACACCTTAACCTCACATATATGTAAACATTAATATACACCACTTGTAACGGTGATTTGACGAAAATACCGTTATGCCTTAACCTGCGCCGCAGATATAACCGTTGATTATCTCTGGGACAGAGGAAAGCGTGAAAAACAGAACCCTGGGTAGTATTTTTATCGTGGCGGGAACCACGATTGGTGCCGGTATGTTGGCAATGCCGCTGGCGGCGGCAGGCGTGGGGTTTAGCGTCACGCTGGTGTTGTTGGTTGGGCTATGGGCCCTGATGTGCTACACCGCGCTGTTGCTGCTTGAAGTGTACCAGCATGTACCGGCAGACACCGGGCTTGGCACACTGGCAAAACGCTATCTTGGTCGATATGGGCAGTGGGTAACGGGCTTTAGCATGATGTTCTTGATGTATGCCCTGACCGCCGCCTACATCAGTGGTGCAGGCGAGCTATTGGCCTCCAGCATCAGTGACTGGACCGGAACCAGCATCTCGCCCACCACAGGCGTATTGCTGTTCACCTTTGTTGCCGGTGGTGTGGTGTGCGTCGGGACCTCACTGGTTGATTTGTTTAATCGTCTGTTGTTTAGCGCCAAAATCATCTTCCTGGTGGCAATGCTCGCGCTGTTGATGCCGCATATCCATAAGATGAACTTGCTTACCCTGCCGCTTCAACAAGGCCTGGCACTCTCCGCGATCCCGGTTATTTTTACCTCATTTGGTTTTCACGGCAGCGTACCCAGCATCGTCAGCTACATGAACGGCAACATCCGTAAACTGCGCTGGGTGTTTATCAGCGGTAGCGCCATCCCGTTAGTTGCCTATATTTTCTGGCAACTGGCCACGCTCGGTAGCATTAACTCGTCGACGTTTATGGGACTTTTAGCCAATCACGCTGGCTTAAACGGTTTGTTACAGGCATTACGTGAAGTCGTGGCTTCGTCGCACGTCGAACTGGCCGTGCATCTGTTTGCCGACCTCGCACTGGCAACCTCTTTCCTCGGTGTCGCTCTGGGGTTATTTGATTACCTGGCAGATCTCTTTCAGCGCCGCAATACCGTGGCTGGCAGAATGCAAACCGGTGTCGTGACGTTCCTGCCACCGCTGGCATTTGCGCTTTTCTATCCGCGGGGTTTTGTCATGGCGCTGGGATATGCAGGCGTTGCCCTGGCCGTGTTGGCTCTGTTGATCCCCTCCATGCTGGCCTGGCGGAGCAGAAAACACAACCCGCAGGCAAACTACCGCGTAATGGGTGGCACGCCGGCGCTGGCGCTGGTCTTTATTTGCGGCATCGTGGTGATAGCAGTGCAATTTTCTATTGCTGCAGGGCTGCTACCTGAAGTTGGTTAACGGGGATTTTTCCTGATGGCGCTTCGCTTATCCGGCCTACCATTGACTTTGCCAGAAGTGTATTAAAGTAAAAGGGGCTTACGCCCCTTTCTTAATGCAGGCAACACTGTTTATATTTTTTACCACTGCCGCACGGGCATGGGTCGTTACGCCCTACTTTGGCATCCACTTTTACCGGGACGTTAGCCGGAGCTTCCTGCGGATGCGCCATCCAGTAAGCATGCAGATCCAGAGCCGCCAGACGAATGGCATCCACGCTCTCTTCAAATGCCTCTGGTGTCAGTTTCTCCACCACCTCGAAGTTTTCTTCTGTCCCGTGTAACGCAATGGCATCGAGAGCGGGTTTCAGTGACTCAGGTAGCATTGACCAATCCGACAACGCGACGCCTCGCATATAGCCAAAGCACCACTCTTCTACGATAGTCAGCTCATGCTCTTCAATTTCACGCAGGCCGAACAGCGGTTCAAACTGCTCGGGGAACTCATCCAGACGATCGGCCGTATCCGCCATATGCTGGAACGCCAGATTCATGAAACGCGCCATTTCTTTTTCGGAGGACCAGCGCGGAACATACTGCGCACCGCCCCAGATAGCGACCAGCCACTGCTCCGGTTCGATCTCATACGGTGAACTGAGCACCGCCGTCAGTAAGCCATCCAGCTCTGACACATCCAGAATAGACTTGTCCGTATTGTACTTAGTCAGCACATCATCCAGCCATTCCAGTTCGCTCTCGTTTAGTGGTCCCGTTTTCATAACGCTTTTCCTTAGTAAAAATTCTTGCCTGTGATTATCTTACATGGCTGGTGGGATAACAGATCCAAATGGGCATGAGCGGCTTACAGGTACCGCCAGTTCAGGTTAACAGGAAACGAGGGAAATTCCGGTAGTTAACGCACAAAAGGGAGCATCAGCCGCCGGGCATCATACGCGGAAAACAGAACAAAACCACCCGAAGGTGGTTTATTGTGGCTCAATACGGTTCAACGTTGCGGTATATCCCGTTTTCGCCACCGCGTTAAGTAGCGTATCGGTAGAAAATCCCTCCGGGACGATAGCCTCTGCCTGCCGGGTCTTGAGCGAAGATTTGGCTTTAATCACCCCATCAGTTTCACGTAGCGCCTGATTGACCGAGATGACACATAGCGAGCAGGTCATATTTTGTATATCCAGCACCACTTTCTGATTGGTAGCCTGAGCCCACAATGGCAACAGTAAACATGCGATTAACGTAATAATCTTCACTCAAACACCTCATAAAACCAGGCCACGATCGTAGGGTAAAACAACACGGGCAGAATCAGCGCCAACGCACACCAGTAGAGGACGCGCGCTTGCTTCAGGGACAGCCATCCGGAACACCACAGTTTTTTAGAAAAGTAGAGTCGCCAGAAAACGCGTAACAGTAGCCCTAAGGACAGCAACATCAGGGGAATGCGCAAAAACTCAAACTGAGTGAACACGGCAAAGCTCGCCGCCGAAATACCAAACAGCAGATACAGCAGCGGCCCCACGCAACATAAGCCAGCAGTGACGGCAACCGCGGCGGCCGTCAGCAGGGTCAATCCCGCTCCTTTAGCGTTGTTCTGTTGCGACATAGCTGTAAGAGAACGCTTTCGGGTCATAGAAATTGATAGGGTCACCGTCTACTTCAGCATAAGGATAACCAAAGTTGTTCATCGCTCCCTGCTCAGTAGCCGGGTACAGTTCAAAGTCACGACCATAGTTGAAGCCAACCCAGTTCATTTCCCAGTTGCCAAACAGATAGGTATTCACCGCCTGGACGTCCGCATCCTGATGCGTTTTTTTCTCTGCCAGACGCATTTTGGTCACATCGGCCGGATCACACGGTAGCCAGCCGTAGCCAGCCAGGTAGAACTCCGCACGGCAATGCTGCCCCCCGCTTACATCGGCAACACCTGCACTATCGGCTTTGCCAAATGCGCTTTTCGAGTAGCGCTCCAGCTTGTTTGCTTTCCCCAGACGAATCCCGAACAATTCACGTGCAGGAATGCCGCTGGCTCGTGCCAGGGCGACAAAAACGGAGCTCATATCGGTGCATTTGCCCTTGAGCTTTCCGCTTTTCAAAATCTCCGCTACATCCCCGGTTCCGCAGCCGATAACGTCATTATCACGCTCCATATGACTGCTCACCCACTCGTATATCAGGCGAGCTTTTTTCAGCGGGTCTTGTTCATTACCGGTAATTTTACGCGCTGTTTCCAGGACCAGCCCATCAATCGGGGTGTGCGCTGTTGGTAGCAAGTAAGGTTTTGCATCCAGCGGGTAAGTAATCTGTTCCGGTGCCTGCCAGTTTTTTAACGCGTCATGCTGCAATGGTTCCCAATCGGCTGTCTCAACGTCGATGTCAACCTTGATCAGCAGTTCTCCCTGTGAGTCGGGCCAACTGGCAAACAACGTTTTCGCGCCATAGACATTGTTGGTTGTGACATACGCCTGCTTATAATTGCCGCTAAAAGCAAGATTTATCATTTGCTGAAACGCAGTATCAACCGGCAATGGGATCCACAACTTCACGACACCACTTGAACCCTTTGGTGGGTTGAGCTTATACGTTTGCGATAGCACAAAGCGCCGACGTGCCACTGGCATGATTGAAGGCTCAGCAGCCTGTACCGTCCGGCTAACAACCGAAGGGCCGACTATACTGGCGGCGGAAAGGAGAACGCTATTTTTGAGAAATTGTCGACGTTGCATTGCTGTCTGTCCATATTGTGAAAATTAAGCGACGGCTGAATAGAAAAAAACCGTATGCGATCATCACAGCAGACAGATGCTGACATAAAAAGGCGAGTCGATGGAGGTTATTCATCAATAACAGACCTGTTAACTGTGAATGAAATAAGAAACTATATGGCCGCCATTAAGCCACTTACTGGCGAGAAAGTACAGTAATGACGGCATGAGGATCCCCCATTCTTATTAAGGATACACCACCCAAAACCTGTCTATATTTAAACGCAGGCATTTCCACATGTAGTATCCCGCTTTCATGTTTCATACGCTGAGGGGAAGTCAAAATGGCGATGAGAATACTGTCTATTGATGGCGGTGGCATCAGAGGCATCCTGCCAGGTATGCTATTAGTCGCACTGGAGAAGAAGTTACAAGATAGAGCAAAAAAACCGACAGCAAGAATCGCTGATTACTTCGATTTAGTCGCAGGCACCAGCACTGGTGCCATCCTCTGTTCTGCCTATGTGTGTCCCGACGCGACAGGAAACCCACAATTTTCCGCTCAGGAAGCCGTCAACTTCTATCTTCAGGACGGCGATGAGATTTTTGACGTCGGCATTTGGAAAACCATCAGTTCATTAGGCGGTGTAAGTGATGAAAAATACCCGGCAACAGAACTGGAGCGAGTATTAAAAACAGCCTTCGGTGATACAAAACTGAGTGAATTATTAAAACCAACCTGCTTTGTTGCTTATGATGTCAGCAGTCGTCTTCCGGTGATCTTCAAACAACACTCTGCCGTAGCCAAAAAACGGGATTTTCTGGTCAGAGATGTTTTACGTGGTACCTCTGCAGCACCAACGTACTTCGAAGCAGCGCGTATTTACTCACTTCCCCCATTGCCGCAAAAGTATGTCCTGGTCGATGGTGGTGTCGTGGCGAACGATCCAGCACTGTGTGCCTATTCCGAGGCAATTAAGTTCTCAAACGTCGCTGGCATCAAAGACATGATCATTGTCTCTCTGGGTACCGGTAAAAAGCTGCAGGGTTATTCATACTCAGAGGTTAAAGACTGGGGACCCTTTGGCTGGGCGAAACCCGCTATCGATATCGCACTCGAAGGCGGTCCGCAGATGACTGCCTACTATTTACAACAAATCGCCTCAACGGTAAAAAACGCGAAATATTACAGGCTTCAACCCGAATTATATGGTGCCGATCCAACACTGGATAACGCATCGCGTGAGAATTTAGAACTGCTGCATAACGCAGGAGTGCAAAATGCAGCGGCATTCGACAAGACGTTAAATGAAATCGCCGCATTGTTAGTTAGCAACGGCGGGGTGTTTAACTTTCAGGGATAAAACTGCCCCTGAGAACAGAGGACTAAGAACCTATTCCAGCAGACGCCATTGGCGCAAACAGTTTGAGCACTGCCCGGCATCGAAATGGCAAGCAAAATAGCCCTAATGGGATAGGCTCTGAATCAAAATATATACACACGGGTGCCAAGTTTCCGGGCTAATCCCTTCGCCCCCTCGCGCATTACCGTATCGTGGTTCCAGCGAAATAACGGTGCCGCCAGTGGGGCAAGTATATTCATCCAGCGAATCGTGGTTCGTACATTCCAGTCGTACCTGACAATAGTCTCCCTACCGGTATCAATAAAAGACCATACCCCGCGCCCTTCAACCTCGCCGCTGGCAGCACCTTCAAGAAGAGAATACTGCAAAATATTTAATACATTGATATCAAAGGTTAAACGATACGGAAGCACACCCTTCCAGGTGTAACGATGCAACGCGCCGACCCCCTGTATATCGCCTCTTTTGAGCTCAACAACACGCTCAAGGCTTCTCCACCATTCTGGCCACTGATCCGGGTGGGAGAAAACATCCCAGACATCCTGCAGTGAAGCCTCAACCCGCCAGACTGTGGAAAACTGATAGTCAGCCATCACCTTCTCTCCCCTGTGGGGTGAAAATCTGCGGCACCTGCCAGTGCGACGAACAGGCATAATCACCTGTGCGCTGTTTTTATTATAGTGCTTAATTACATGGGCAGGCCTCCCGGAATCACCGCCTCCGGTGCCTGAAAATGGTTGTTTACCGCCCGGATAAACGCGTCATCAAACGCTATACTTTAATAGCCACATTATTTATGAGTATTTATCATGAAACTGCCACGGGTATTTTCATGCGCCGTCCTTGCGCTACTGCTGTTGATGTCTTCATCTGTTGCAGCCGGTACATTGCAAAGTCAGGCCCAAAGAGAGCAAGAGTTGAGTGCCGCGTTAGCTGCCGGCAATGGCGTTATCGTGATTGGCGGAGCAGATGATTTTGCGTTTACGTTCCGAGCCCGTAACCGGATCCACAGATCCTTTGCGATTCAGGATGGCATTAACGATCCCTTCATAATGCGCGGTTTTCAGAACCACAACTATAACCCCGCCCGTGATGGGTTCATGAACAACCCGGCCCGGGGAGGGTTTATGCTGAGCACGCCTATACGCCGATAAACGAATGGGCTAATTCATGTTGGTGAATTGGGCGTTTTGGCGGTTTTCCGTTATTGGTGGGTATGGTGACGCAAGCTATTTGTTGTCAGTAAATCTCAGGCACAAAAAAACCACCCGTAGGTGGTTTCACGACACTGCTTATTGCTTTGATTATTCTGTTCTTTCCCATGGTACCCGGAGTGGGACTTGAACCCACACAGCGCGAACGCCGAGGGATTTTAAATCCCTTGTGTCTACCGATTCCACCATCCGGGCTCGGGAAGAAATTGGAGGCGCGTTCCGGAGTCGAACCGGACTAGACGGATTTGCAATCCGCTACATAACCGCTTTGCTAACGCGCCGAAATCTTCTGGCTTTTCAGCCAAACATCCGCAAATGCCGATGTTTTAAATTTGGAGCGGGAAACGAGACTCGAACTCGCGACCCCGACCTTGGCAAGGTCGTGCTCTACCAACTGAGCTATTCCCGCATCACCAAGTAACTTTGTTAATCACTTGATTTTGTTATCGTCTGGCAATCAGTGCTGCCGTTCGATGCGTTGCATTCTACTTACCTGACGCAATGAGTCAACGATATTTTTCACCACTGACGATCGTTTGCTGAAATTTGCGGCGAAACGATCACTGATCAAGCAAATCTCCCCGTGCAGCGCTCAAATACTGGAACATTGACCATAAAGTCAGAATCGCGGCGACAAAGAAAAGTGCAATCCCGGCATACTCTACCCAGATATTTGGACGCCACAGCAGCCATGCCAGTGCTGCCATTTGCGATGTTGTTTTGACTTTACCGATCCAGGACACCGCCACACTGCTACGCTTGCCAAGTTCAGCCATCCATTCACGCAGTGCTGAAATGATAATTTCACGCGCGATCATCGTGGCGGCAGGCAATGTCACCCACCAGCTGTGGTAGTGCTCCGTCACCAGCACCATCGCGATAGCCACCAAAACCTTATCTGCCACCGGATCGAGGAAAGCCCCGAAACGCGTGCTTTGATTCCAGCGGCGTGCCAGAAAACCATCAAACCAGTCTGTAACGGCTGCAATACAGAAAATCAGCGCACAAACGAAGGGAGCCCAGGTGAATGGCAGATAAAACGCCAATACAAAGAATGGGATCAGAATGACGCGAAACAGCGTGAGCAATGTAGGGATATTAAATTGCATATGACGGATAACTATCTGTTGTCAGTGAAATTACCCCTATGTTGCTACAGAGGGCCTAATGTTTCAACGAGTAGAAGATCTTTTCTGCCAGAGCTTGCGAAATACCCGGCACTTTTGCAATTTCTTCGACACTGGCGTTACGAAGCCCTTGCAAACCCCCCATATACTTCAGCAACATTTGCCGGCGCTTAGGTCCAACGCCTTCGATCGTTTCCAGCGTGCTGGTGCTTTTCACCTTCGCCCGTTTTTTACGGTGTCCACTAATAGCGTGATCGTGAGACTCATCGCGGATATGCTGAATAACGTGCAACGCAGGGGAGTCTGGCGGCAGGCTAAAACCCTCACCTTCCGGTTCAAAAAACAGGGTTTCCAGGCCGGCTTTGCGATCTGCCCCTTTTGCCACACCCAGTAACAGAGGGTGCTGTTTATCCCAGGGCACGTCCAGTTCAGCAAAAACCGCTTTCGCCTGCCCTAGCTGGCCTTTACCGCCGTCGATCAAAATAACATCCGGGATCTTACTTTCTTCTATTGCCTTACCGTAACGCCGACGCAGTACCTGGTTCATCGCCGCGTAATCATCACCCGGCGTAATACCCGTAATGTTATAGCGACGATACTCTGCGCGCAGCGGCCCGTTAGCGTCAAAAACCACGCAGGAGGCAACGGTCTGCTCCCCCATCGTGTGGCTAATGTCAAAACACTCCATGCGTTTCACCGCAGGCAGTTTCAGCACGGATGCCAGCGCCGTCAGACGCTGGGTAATCGTGGACTGCTGGGAAAGCCTGGTCGTTAACGCCGTAGCCGCATTGGTACGCGCCAGCTTCAAATATCGGGCGCGATCGCCTCGCGGCTTCGTCTGGACGTTAATCTTCCGCCCGGCCAGCTCAGACAAAGAGTCAGCCAGCAGCGTCTTATCGCTAAGATTGAAATCGAGCAGGATCTCACCAGGCAAAGTACGCACCTGGCTACCCTGCAAATAGAACTGCCCAACGAAGGTTTCAACCACTTCGCCCAGTTCCGTTCCCCCTGGTACTTTAGGAAAATAGCTGCGACTGCCTAACACTTTGCCCTGACGAATGAACAAGACGTGTACGCAGGCCATTCCGGCATCAAATGCCACCCCGATAACATCCAGATCGTCGCCAGTATTGGAGACAAACTGTTTTTCAGTGACACGGCGAACGGCCTGAATTTGGTCGCGGATGCGTGCGGCCTCTTCAAACTCAAGGTTCTGGCTGGCCTTCTCCATCCGGGCGATCAATTGCGTTAATACCTGATCGTCTTTGCCGGATAAAAACAGCCGTACATAGTCAACCTGCTGCGCGTACTCTTCTTCACTCACCAGACCGGCGACACATGGCCCAAGGCATCGGCCAATCTGATATTGCAAGCAGGGGCGTGAACGGTTGCGATAAACGCTATTTTCGCACTGACGTATTGGGAAAATTTTCTGCAATAACGCCAGCGTTTCACGGACGGCATAACCGTTAGGAAAGGGTCCAAAGTATTCACCTTTAGCATGCTTCGCACCGCGATGCGTCGCCAGACGCGGGTGGGTATCACCGCTCAGGAAAATAAAGGGATAGGATTTATCATCGCGCAGTAATACGTTATAGCGCGGTTGATACAACTTGATGTAATTGTGCTCAAGCAATAATGCTTCAGTTTCGGTGTGCGTCACCGTGACATCAATCTGTTGAATTTGTGCCACCAGCGCTTCGGTTTTACGCGACGCGAGGTTGCTGCGGAAATAGCTGGAGAGCCGTTTTTTCAGGTCTTTCGCTTTACCGACATAGATAACCGTCCCGGCGGTATCGTACATACGATAGACACCAGGCTGGCTGGTCACAGTTTTTAGAAACGCTTTAGCATCGAACTGATCGGTCACAGGCTTGTTAATGTCTCCGCATTACACAGGCCATGGCGAATTGCCAGGTGAGTCAGCTCTACATCGCCATGAATGTTTAATTTACTGAACATTCGATAGCGATAGCTGTTCACTGTTTTGGGACTAAGATTCAGCTGCTCTGAGATCTCATTGACCTTCTGGCCTTTGGTGATCATCAGCATAATCTGCAACTCGCGTTCAGACAAACTGGCAAACGGGGTTTCCGTTTTCTCTGGCTCAATCTGGCTAAGCGCCATTTGCTGAGCAATATCGGAAGCAATGTAGCGCTGTCCGGAAAAAACCGAACGAATCGCACTCACGACTTCCTGAGGGGCAGCCCCCTTACTGAGATAGCCCGCGGCTCCCGCCTGCATAACTTTTGCCGGCAACGGGTTTTCGGTATGAACAGTCAACATGATCACTTTAATGTCAGCCGAGGAACGCGCAATTTTGCGGGTTGCCTCCAGACCGCCAATACCGGGCATATTCATGTCCATCAGCACAACATCGACGGCGTTAGCGCGGCACCATTTGACCGCATCTTCGCCGCAGCACGCCTCGCCGACAACTTTAATGCCTTTTATATCTTCCAGAATGCGTCGTATCCCTGCGCGCACCAGTTCGTGGTCATCAACAAGAAAAACGTTGATCAAAG
Source organism: Citrobacter sp. U14242 (assembly GCF_046555775.1). Taxonomy (NCBI): domain Bacteria; kingdom Pseudomonadati; phylum Pseudomonadota; class Gammaproteobacteria; order Enterobacterales; family Enterobacteriaceae; genus Citrobacter; species Citrobacter sp. U14242. The sequence goes on along the minus strand of NZ_JBKGLW010000009.1, from coordinate 46,948 downwards.
GAATATCTCCAGAATAGGGATAACGCTACCGATAGTTAATCGGTCCTATGTTAACGGGTTTTATCTCAACTTTGAAATCTAAAAAACGCCCGACTTTCGATTTTGCTCTCGTTTTTGGAAATTAGTTTGTACGAACCGTGGAAACTTTCATGGCTGAAGGGCTTTTGCCCGCGGTTATATCTGCATGGCTGTTTCAGAATAGTGACAAAAAATTCATATTCTTACGCTGAATGCTAAATAGGAAGGTAAGCTTGTAACAATAATTAACGAGTAAAATACTCGAAATAAACAAAGAATGGAGAAAATATATGCACTGCAACATCTTGTTTATTTTAATCTCATTGAGTTTTGTTTGCGCAAAAAACAACCTCAGGTATTTTTAGCCGAGCTTATGGTATACTCCGCCGCCTTGACGTTTGCCATCGCACTTTTTCATTGAAACATAACGAGGAAAATAAATGAGTACGCCTGATTTTTCCACTGCTGAGAATAATCAAGAACTGGCTAATGAAGTCACCTGCCTGAAGGCCATGTTAACGCTGATGCTGCAGGCAATGGGACAAGCCGATGCAGGACGCGTGATTCTTAAAATGGAAAAACAGATCGCGCTGATTGAGGACGAAACACAGGCCGCGGTATTTACCAGCACTGTTAAACAAATTAAACAAGCCTATCGTCAGTGATAAGAAACCGGCTGACAGCGATGCTCTCAGCCGGTTTTGCGTCTGACACTCAGAACGACATTTTATTCAGATAAGTCCCGTTGCGGCGGCATAACAGGCAATCTGTGTTTTGTTTGGCGCGTTAAACTTCTTCTGCATATTCTTCTGATGAAAGTTAACGGTATTTTCAGAGATCGACAGAATCATTGCTATCTCGGAAGAGGTTTTCCCCTCAGCGGTCCATTTCAGAATCTCTTTTTCGCGCTTGCTAAAACGCATCTCCGGCGCCATGACCATGTCATCTTCCAGCCGCATAAGTACTGACAGACTTTCTCGTACCAGCAGTTGCATCCTGAGCTCGACTTCATCCTGCGCAAAGCGACTATTACGCAAACTCGCGCGTGACACAGACAAAAAGCCCAGCGCCCGGTTTGGCAACATCAGGCACTGCGTCATCCCCTTGCGCAGACCGTGATTACGTGCGGCATCCCACAGCGGCTGTGCGTCACGGAACAAGGTATCATCCCACGGTAAGTGGCCCTGACTGAAGTTTTCGGGTTTCAGTACCGGATCGATAGCGAAATAATTTTCTGATTGATAATGTGCGACCCATGCTTTGGGATACGTCGTATGAAGTACCGTTTTAGGTCGGGTAAAGGGTACGGGATGACGGACGCAGAGCGCATAAAAGTCGAACTCTAAATGCTGCGTCTGATGTTGTAATTCGTTATAGACATCCTCTGCCGCCGCCATTTCCTGAAAGCGTAACAGCATGCTCCGTCGCCAGGTGAAGAAATCATGATCCTGCATACTAAGTGGTAATGCCCCTGAGATTGATAATCATCCAAATGTATGAAACAAGCTAACACATAAACGTATTTTATATATGCAAATTATCGGACAAATAAGAAATTACTTGAGTGTAACGTAACAGCCCACAATGCTGGCAGGATGAAGCAATAATAATAAATCAGCAATTATAAATAGTTATGCAACAAGCACTCACCAAAAAAAATAATTTCGATGAGTACTCTCTAACCGTTTATTGCATCAGGAACTTTTCAAGAAACTGACGGGTACGTGGTTGCTGTGGATGCGTAAATAAGGATTTTGCGGGCCCCTGCTCCACTATCTTGCCCTGATCCATAAATATCGCCCGGTCAGCAACGTCACGCGCAAAGCTCATTTCATGTGTCACAATGACCATGGTGCGTTTTTCCTGCGCCAGCTGACGAATAGTATTAAGCACTTCGCCAACCAGTTCCGGATCAAGCGCAGAGGTAGGTTCATCAAAAAGAATCACTTCCGGACGCATAGCCAGCGCCCGTGCAATGGCAACGCGCTGCTGCTGACCGCCGGATAACCGGCGAGGATAGCTGCTCTCTTTACCCGCAAGCCCAACCTTTGCCAGAAGTTCACGCGCGCGTGCTGTCGCTTCCGCCTTCGCTTCTCCCTTCACAATTACCGGACCTTCAATAATGTTTTCCAGCACCGTGCGATGTGGAAATAAATTAAAGTTCTGGAACACAAACCCGACATGCTGGCGCAACTGGCGAATCAGTCCTTTCTGCTGGCTTAAGGAACGCGCGGTATCAATAGTGATGTCTCCAACCTTGATGGTGCCCGCCTCTGGCTGTTCCAGCAAATTTATACTGCGCAGCAGCGTGGTTTTGCCTGAACCGCTCGGCCCAATAATCGCCACGACTTCACCAGGCTTAACGTCCAGATCAATGCCGTGCAGTACCGTTTGCCCGTGAAATTTTTTCACCAGGTTTCTGACTTCAATAGCACTCATTTCGGCTCTCTCTCCTGGCGGTTGAGCTGTTCTTCAAAATAGTTCTGCAGCGCAGAAAGCACCGTCGCCATGACCCAGTAAATCAGCGAGGCCGCCAGATACATGGTAAACACCTCCAGCGTGCGTGAAGTAATCAGCTGCGCCTGGCGGAACAGTTCCGGTACCTGGATGGTCGCGGCCAGTGATGTGTCTTTCACCAGACTGATAAAACTGTTGCTCAGCGGCGGCAATGCTACGCGTGCAGCCTGCGGTAGAATCGCTCTGCGCATCGTCTGCCACGGCGTCATACCGATACTCGCCCCGGCTTCCCACTGACCTTTGTCAATGGAGGAGATAGCCGCACGCAGCGTTTCTGCCGCGTAAGCCGCGGTATTCAGCGACAGACCGATCATTGCTGCCGGGATCGGATCCAGCTCAATACCAAACTGTGGCAGACCGTAGTAGATCATAAACAGCTGGGCAATTAACGGTGTACCGCGAAAGATAGAGATATAAAAGCGTGCCAGCCAGCGCACAGGCAACAGTGACGACAAACGCATTAGCGCCAGGATGAACCCCAGCACCAGGCCAAAAAACATCCCGCCGATACTCAGTTGGAGCGTAAATACCGCCCCTTTCAGCAGATACGGCAGCGAATCAATGACCAGTTGGATACTTTCTTGCATGAGTATTTTTCTACCTGGTTGTCATACATGTGGATGGTAGGCAAACAACGCAGGTGCCCCACCGGTATGAATAAAGAGGATTGGCCCTTCATCTTTAAAGCGTTTCTGGCTGATACCGTCAATCAGGCCGGCCATCGCTTTACCCGTATACACCGGATCCAACAAGATGCCTTCCAGACGTGCCAACAGTTTTACTGCCTCCATGCCTTCTTCATTTGGCGTACCGTAACCCGGCGCAAAGTATTCATCCCACAGTAAAATATCTGCCACCGCGGTCAGCTCCAGCTCACTGGCAATTGCCTGCTGAAGCGCAACGACTTTTGGTTTTTGGTCAGCAACGCTGCGTGAAACGGTGACACCGATAAGCTCAACGTTCGGCATCAATTGTTCCAGCCCTACCGCCAACCCGGCGTGCGTTCCTGCACTGCCCGACGCCACCACGACAGATGAAAGTTCTACTGCACCTTCACACTGTTGAGCAATTTCCAGCGCACTTTCGACATAACCCAATGCGCCCAACGCGTTAGAACCGCCAACCGGGATCACATACGGGCGGAACCCCTGCGCTTCAATCCGCGTCGCCAGTTCCTGAAGCTGCGCATTCGGATCGGTCAGCGCATCACACATTTCAATCTGGGTATTGAACAGATCCAGCAGCAGGCGGTTACCGTTGCTGAGATAATTTTCCGCAGTCGTACCTATCGGGTTTTCCAACAGCGCCACACAGTGAAGCCCCAGCTTCGCCGCGACCGCCGCCGTCTGGCGCACGTGGTTCGACTGGATAGCCCCTGCGGTGATCAGTGTGTCTGCGCCTTCACGCAGTGCGTCCGCCGCCAGGAATTCCAGTTTGCGCAGTTTATTGCCGCCCATCGCCATCGGCGTGACGTCATCACGTTTAATAAAAATATCGCGACCGAGATAATCAGAGAAACGCGGGAGATATTCGAGCGGCGTTGGCGCACCAATAAATTCCAGACGGGGAAAGCGCGTTAAGTTATGCAGTGGCATAGAGCCTCCGGTGTTTACTCATCATCTTGTGGGCGGCAAGCAGCCCAAAAGCCTGAGAGTAGAAGTTGTTGTGATGTTCTTTTTATTATGCACGTTCAGGCGCAATGGAATAAAAAAAGGCGCTGTTAAAGGCGCCTTTTTTATCCGGATGATGATTATTTCGTCACATCCGCTCCAAACCATTTTTCGGACAGGGCTTTCAGCGTGCCGTCTTTTTGCATATCGGCAATGGCTGTATCCACGGCTTTCAGCAGATCTTCATTGCCTTTACGCAGCGCCACACCAGATTCCTGGCGGGAGAAAGCTTCACCGGTCACGGCCAGTGTGTCTTTGGTTTTCTTCACCAGATCCAACGCGGCCAGACGGTCAACCAGAATGGCATCAATACGGCCTACGCGCAGATCCTGATATTTGGTCGGGTCATCATCATAGGTACGAATATCTACGCCCTGCACGTTCTGACGCAGCCACTCTTCGTAGTTAGTCCCCAGACCCACACCGACTTTTTTACCTTTCAGGTCCGCAGCGGTCTTAATGACGCCTTCATTACCTTTCTTCACCAGCGCCTGGATACCAGAAACCGTATACGGGGTAGAGAAATCGTATTTTTTCTTACGTTCGTCAGAGATGGTGACCTGGTTTATCACCACATCGATACGTTTGGAATCTAACGACGCCAGCATACCGTCCCATTTGGTCGGCTTGAGCGAAGCTTTCACACCCAGGTGGTTAGCCAGCGCCTCGGCAAACTCTACTTCAAAACCGGTCAATTTGCCGTCGTCACCCTGGAAACTAAAGGGGGGATAAGTCCCCTCCAGCCCCACCAACAGCGTGCCACGCTCTTTCACTTTATTTAGCAGACCTTCGTCCGCAAATGTTTTTGCGCTCATACCCGCGACAAGTGCAACAGCCATTACACCCATCAGCGCCTGACGTCCCAGAAGTGCTAATTTCATAGTTACCCCGAATATTGTCATGAGTGACTGCTATTTATACACAAAATCATTCGAGTTGCATCAAGGCGGCAAGCGAGTGAATCCCCAGGAGCTTACTAAAGTAAGTGACTGGGGTGAGAGAGTGCAGCCAACACAGAGGCAACTTGAAGGATGACGTGTATATGAGCGTAGTGTAGAGCGTTCGCCGTAATTCACAAACACGACTCTGTTACACCTTATTCGTTTTTAATATATATCAGAACTGGCTGTCCAGGCGGATTTCTGCATATGCCCCATATGGGTATGGGCTTTAAACTGCTCATACTTACGTAGCGCAATGCGGTAATTGTTGGTGCTGGTTTCTGGCAACCACGGGGCGAGGTTTTCGTCGAGGAACCCTTCCTGCAGCAGGTCATGAGAAATCTTTTGTTCGGTCAGATGATTGCCGAGACGACGCAGGCGAACAACATATTCGCGCACCGTACCATGGCTCATTTCGGTTTGCTCAAACAAAAATTGTTTAAAGCCGATGATGTCAAAGAAGTCGCTTTGTTCTTTGCAATGCAAATCGCCGCAGAAACGGCATAACGCCACCCACTCTTTTTTCTCCTGCGCCCATTCAGCATCATCAAGCAGCGTGTCCAGGCGGGAGATGGCTATCTTATTCACAATCTGCCCGCGACGAACCAGCGTGATCCTGTCAAGCAACTTAAAGCAATGGGCGCAATGCGTCTGGCTGTGTTTGAAATCTTTAAGGTAGCGGCTTAGTGGCCGTCTTTTTGATTGCTGCACCGTCATGAGAACTCCTGGTAGTCAATACGTTATGCGGCATTGTTCAGGGGCAAAGCTTACCCCTTATAGCTTACCCAGCTTGGTGCGTAGACGTTTGATAGCCTGGCTGTGCAACTGACTGACCCGTGATTCGCCGACTTCCAGAACAGCACCAATCTCTTTCAGATTCAGCTCTTCCTGATAGTACAGCGTCAATACCAACTTCTCGCGCTCCGGCAATGCGTCAATCGCATCCATCACGCGCTGACGGAGGTTCCCCTCAAGAAGCTGTTGTAACGGGTTTTCTTGCTGATGTTCTTCTGTCACCAGCTCAATACTATCGCCATGCTCTTCCCGCCACTCGTCGTATGAGAAGAGTTGGCTGTTATTGGTATCAAGCAACATCTGACGATACTCTTGTACAGGGATCCCCAGACGCTCCGCCACTTCAGTTTCCGTCGCGTTGCGCCCTAATTCCTGCTCCAGTTGCCCCATCGCCTGTGCCACTTCGCGGGCATTGCGCCGAACGCTACGCGGCACCCAGTCCCGGCTGCGTAGTTCATCCAGCATAGCCCCACGAATACGCTGCACTGCGTAAGTGGTAAATGCCGTTCCTTGCAAAGCGTCATATCGGTCAACTGCATTCAATAACCCGATGCCGCCCGCTTGTAGCAGGTCATCCAGTTCCACGCTCGCCGGCAAGCGCACCTGAAGGCGCAATGCTTCGTGACGCACCAACGGTACATAACGCTGCCACAGCGAGTGTTTATCCATTACACCTTCAGCGGTATACAGTGAATTCACGATAAACAGCCCTGCGTTAAATGAGTTATCGGCATGATTATCCGTTTCTGCAGGGGTTTTAATCGGGTGAATAGTGGGTGAAATGGGGGGTTATTTGGGGGTTACGGGTAAAGCGGAATGTAAAAAACCCCGCCGGAGCGGGGTTTGCGCGATAAGTGTAAATTAACGCAGCAGAGACAGGACGTTCTGCGTGGTCTGGTTTGCCTGCGCCAGAACAGAAGTACCCGCCTGCTGCAGAATGTTTGCACGAGACATGTTGGACACTTCGGTCGCGTAGTCAGCATCTTCAATACGGCTACGGGCTTCAGACAGGTTGTTTACGGTGTTACCCAGGTTAGTGATGGTAGAGTTGAAACGGTTCTGTACCGCACCCAGGTCGGAACGCAGGTCAGCGACTTTCGCCAGCGCCGCGTCGATTTTCGCCAGCGGGCTGTCGGTTTTCGCAGTAGCAATTTCGTTCAGCGCTGTACCTGATTTAAAGTTGTGATCTTTTACGCTGGATGCCAGATACTGTTTTCCACCTACGGTGGCAATTTCAGTTTTACCGTTCACGCCACCAAACTGAACAGCAGCTTCTTTGCTAACACCTTTATCGTCAGTGTATGCAACAGTTTTAGCAGTGATTTTGCCATCTTTATAATCAGCAGCATAGTATTTGCCGTTGTTTTCCAAGGCATAGCCACCATCAATCACTTTACCGTTTTTGTCTTCAAAAGACATTTTCACCAAAGTGGTATTGGTATCAGTTGCACCAGTAACACCTGCATCAGCCAGCGCTTTTGCTGCATCTGTTGTATCTGGTTTAGCTGCCGGGGAATCGACCACCTGCTTTTTGGTAACGGTTGTAGTTTCTGCTTTGGTAATGCCTGTTGCATCTTTAGCACCAAAGGTTACTGCACCTGATCCATCGATTACCGCCGCGTACATGCCGTCACCTTTAGTTGGGTCCGTTTCATCCGAACCAGTGACGCTTATATAATGCTGACCATCTTTAAACTCAATTGTCGCCTTACCTTTACCAGCAGTTCCCCCAACTGCAGTATCAATTAACCCTTGGGCAGGTCCAGTAAGAGCGACATCGTCTTTATAGGTCGCTGCACCTACAACTGTAGCGCTAGTCTTATAACCATCCTGCACGCTCAGGCTATCCAGACCCAGAGTTTTGGAGTTGATTTCTTTCAGGTTGATATCGATGGTTTCGCCATCGTTAGCACCGACCTGGATGGTCAGGGTGTTGTCTTTCGCCAGCACTTTCACGCCGTTGAACTGAGTCTGACCGGATACGCGGTCGATTTCGTTCAGACGCTGAGTGATTTCAGCCTGGATGGAGTCGAGGTCAGACTGTGAGTTGGTACCCGTAGAAGACTGAACCGCCAGCTCACGAACACGCTGCAGGTTGTTGTTGATTTCAGACAGAGAACCTTCAGTGGTCTGTGCGATGGAGATACCATCGTTAGCGTTACGGGACGCCTGAGTCAGACCTTTGATGTTAGAGGTGAAGCGGTTAGCAATCGCCTGACCAGCAGCATCGTCTTTCGCGCTGTTGATACGCAGACCGGAAGACAGACGCTCGATAGCGGAGCTCAGAGAAGACTGAGATTTGTTCAGGTTGTTCTGGGTCAACAGCGACAGGCTGTTTGTATTGATGACTTGTGCCATGATCTTTTCCTTATCAATTACAACTTGATGTTATTGGGCTGTTGCCCACGGTTTCTGACCGTAACCCATGTATCGGCACCTTAAATTCGAACTTTAGAAAATTTTTACTTTCCGCCCATTTTTTTCTTAGCCCCGGAAATACCCGCTATATGCACCACTATTCCGCGCATTATTTTTGCAAAACTATTATTAAACTTTGCGCGCAGATTGCCGATAAAGCGGTTAACTACTGTTTGCAATCACAAGGAATTAGGCATGCCTTCATTTACATCACTGGGCGTTGGTTCGAACTTACCGCTGGATACATTGCTGACAAACTTAACCACGGCTGAGAAAAAGCGTTTAACGCCGATTACCCAGCAGCAGAGCGCTAACACCTCGCGTCTGACCGCGTACGGTACGCTGAAAAGTGCATTAGAAAAATTTCAAACGGCGAATACCGCACTGAACAATGCCGACCTGTTTAAAAGCACCACGGCCACCAGCAGCACAGAAGATTTAAAAGTCAGCACCACCGCAGGCGCTGCGCCCGGTAAATATACCGTCAGCGTGACCCAACTGGCACAAGCACAGTCATTATCGACTACGGCGAAAATTACCTCGACCAAAGAGCAGTTGGGCGATACCAGTGTTGATGAACGCACCATAACGATTTCACAACCGGGCCGTAAAGAACCTCTGGAAATCAAGTTAGGCAAAGGCGAAACCTCTCTGGAGGATATTCGTGATGCCATTAACGATGCGGACAGCGGTATTTCGGCCAGCCTGGTGAAGGTTAAGGAAGACGATTACCAGCTAGTGTTAACCGCGGAAAGCGGCACTGAAAGCGAAATGACCATCTCAGTATCGAATGATTCTAAACTGAGTGATTTACTGTCCTATGACAGCAAAGCGGGCAGCGGGAAAATGAAGCAACTGGTCGGTGCGCAAAATGCGCAACTGACCGTCAATGGCATTGATATTGAACGTCAAAGCAATACCGTAACCGACGCACCGCAGGGCATCACGCTCCAGCTGACCAAAGAAGTAAAAGATGCCTCTATCACGGTAACAAAAAGTGATGAAAAGGCCACAACGGCAATCAAAGCCTGGGTGGAAGCCTATAACTCACTGGTCGATACCTTTGGTACGCTGACTAAATATAAAGAAGTTGAACCGGGTGAAGCGGCCAGTGCAGATAACGGCGCGTTACTGGGCGACAGCGTTCTGCGTACCATTCAAAACGGTATTCGTGCGCCATTTGCTAACAGCGGCAGCGAGTCTCCGTTTAAAACCATGTCTGAGATTGGCATTACTCAGGATGGCGGCACTGGCAAGTTAAAAATTGATGAAGAAAAACTGGCTAAGGCACTGAAAGATAACACAGCAGCTACCCGTGAACTGCTGGTTGGAGACGGCAAAGAAACCGGTATTACCACTAAGATTGCCACCGAAGTAAAAAGCTATCTGGCCGATGACGGTATTATCGACAATGCGCAAGACAATATTAACGCCAATCTGAAACTGCTGACTAAGCAGTATCTGACCGTGAGTAATAGCATTGATGAAGTCGTGGCTCGCTATAAAGCACAGTTTACCCAACTCGATTCCATGATGAGTAAGCTGAACAGCACCAGTACCTATCTGGGCCAACAATTTTCAGCGATGAATAATTCCTGATAACACGAGGTAAGCATGTATACCGCGAGCGGTACCAAAGCCTATGCACAGGTCAGCGTGGAAAGCGCCGTGATGAGCGCCAACCCGCATCAGTTGATCGAAATGTTGTTTGATGGCGCCCATAGCGCCCTGGTGCGCGCTCGTCTGTTTATGCAGCAAGGCGATATCGTTGCCAAAGGTGAAGCATTAAGCAAGGCAATCAATATCATCGATAATGGTCTGAAGGCGGGCCTGGACCACGAAAAAGGAGGAGAGATCGCCACCCATCTTTCTTCGCTGTACGACTATATGGTTCGCCGTTTATTGCACGCAAATTTGAATAATGATTGTCAGGCGATTGAAGAAGTCGAAGGGTTACTCGGAAACATCGCGGATGCCTGGAAACAGATTTCACCAAACGCGTCGTCCCAGGAGTCCCGTTAATGACCTCAGCCGTGGAGTTTATCAACCGTTGGCAGCGCATTGCGCTGCTCAGTCACTCGCTGCTGGAACTGGCACAGCGAGGTGAATGGGACCTTTTACTGGAACAGGAAGTTACCTATCTGCAAAGTATTGAAGTGGTCATGGAAGAACAAACTCCATCAGGCATTACGCGAAGCGTTCAGGATTTGATTGCCGGGTATATTAAACAGACGCTGGATAACGAACAGTTGCTCAAAGCATTACTGCAGCAGCGTCTGGATGAACTCAGCACGCTGATCGGTCAGTCAACCCGCCAGAAGACGCTAAATAACGCCTACGGCCGGCTTTCCGGTATGTTGCTGGTTCCGGATGCCCCGACTGCCCCACAATAATTTCCCGTTACGTCTGAATAATCTTCCATACTCCAGAGGTCGGCCAAACGACTTCTGGAGCACGGAAGATGAAAAATCCCACCTTATTGCAGTACTTCCACTGGTATTACCCTGATGGCGGCCAGCTCTGGTCGGAACTCGCCGCGCGCGCGGACGGACTTAACGATATCGGCATCAATATGGTATGGCTACCTCCCGCTTATAAAGGTGCGTCCGGCGGATACTCCGTTGGCTATGACACCTACGATCTGTTTGATTTAGGCGAATTCGACCAGAAAGGCACTCTTGCCACCAAATACGGCGATAAAAATCAGTTACTGGCGGCAATCGACGCGTTAAAGCACAACGATATCGCGGTACTGCTGGATGTGGTGGTCAACCATAAAATGGGCGCGGATGAGAAAGAGCACATTCAGGTTCAGCGCGTAAACGCCGATGACCGCACGCAGATTGACGATCAGATCGTCGAATGCGAGGCCTGGACCCGCTACACCTTCCCTGCCCGTGCGGGTCAGTACTCTCAATTCATTTGGGACTACAAATGCTTCAGCGGCATCGATCATATTGAAAATCCCACCGAGGACGGTATTTTTAAAATCGTTAATGATTATACCGGCGAAGGCTGGAACGATCAGGTCGATGACGAACTGGGCAACTTTGACTACCTGATGGGCGAAAATATCGATTTTCGCAATCATGCCGTGACCGAAGAGCTCAAATACTGGGCGCGCTGGGTGATGGACCAAACCCATTGCGATGGTTTTCGCCTGGATGCCGTCAAACACATCCCGGCGTGGTTCTATAAAGAGTGGATCGAGCACGTCCAGGAAGTTGCGCCCAGGCCGCTGTTTATCGTGGCGGAATACTGGTCCCATGAGGTCGATAAACTGCAAACCTATATTAACCAGGTCGAGGGGAAAACCATGCTGTTTGATGCCCCTTTGCAAATGAAGTTTCACGAAGCGTCCCGCCAGGGACGTGATTACGACATGAGCCAGATTTTCACCGATACGCTGGTGGAGGCCGATCCCTTTCATGCGGTGACGCTGGTTGCGAACCATGACACCCAGCCGTTACAGGCGCTGGAAGCCCCGGTCGAGGCGTGGTTTAAACCGCTGGCCTACGCGCTGATCCTGCTGCGCGAAAACGGCGTGCCGTCGGTGTTCTACCCCGATCTCTACGGTGCACACTATGAAGATACTGGCGGTGATGGCGAAACCTACACCATCGACATGCCGATTATCGAACAACTTGATGAATTGATCCTGGCCCGCCAACGCTTCGCCCACGGCGTACAGACACTCTATTTTGATCATCCAAACTGTATCGCCTTTAGTCGCAGTGGTACGGATGATGACCCCGGGTGCGTCGTCGTGCTGTCCAATGGTGATGACGGTGAAAAGAGCATCGCGCTTGGCGCAAATTACGGCAATAAAACCTGGCGTGATTATCTGGGGAATCGCGAAGAAAGTGTAGTGACCGATGAAAACGGCGTGGCGACGTTTTTTTGCGATGGCGGCAGCGTCAGTGTGTGGGTGATTGAAGACGTGTTGTAGCACTTAACCCCGGTGGCGACAGGCTACCGGGGCGCAACGCTTATGGCAGTGGTGTGGCTAACGGCGTTTTCTTTAACGCCTCGGCACACTCCAGCGTCGGGTGATCTACCCGTTGCAGCGTCATACCGTCATAATCCAGCGTATTGCCATCGCGATCAATTTCATACAGTTCGCGTTTCACCGTCACGTTGGTGAGATCACCGGAGAGCATGGTCAATTTTCCGGGGACGGCAATCACTCGCTGCCACTGCCGGCAATCCAACGTATCCCCCTCTTTCGTGACAATCAGACTGGCGATCGCTTCCGGGCTCACCAGCGCGCGCTGCGGACCTTTAGACTGCCAGTATCCTGCCAGACCGGCAGGGGCTGGTGTTTTCACCACATCATTATAATTTTGTACCTCGGCGCAGCCGGCAAGCACCAACAATGCACCAACGATTGCTAATTTTTTCATCATTCATCCTGCATGCGAAGAAAAGGGGATTGTGGCATTAAAGCCTTGATGTCGCCAGCCTTTCGGCAGCCTGGAGAAAGATTGATCCAGGCGGTGTTACCTCTTATTACTCATAGTCAAAAATTCTGATCGGTGTAATATCCACGCTTCTTGTTACATACCTTCTGAGTTCAGAGGCAAAACGCATGTCATGGCAACACTTCAAACAGGCCTGGTTAATTAAATTTTGGGCCCCTGCCCCTGCGGTTATCGCAGCGGGTATTCTCTCCACTTATTATTTCGGCATTACGGGAACCTTCTGGGCCGTTACCGGCGAATTTACCCGCTGGGGTGGGCAAATCCTGCAACTGTTTGGCGTGCACGCCGAAGAGTGGGGATACTATAAACTGATCCACCTCGAAGGCTCGCCCCTGACGCGTATCGACGGGATGATGATCCTCGGTATGTTCGGCGGCTGTTTCGCTGCCGCACTGTGGGCCAACAACGTCAAATTACGCATGCCGCGCAGTCGGATCCGCATTCTGCAGGCGGTAGTCGGCGGGATGATCGCCGGGTTCGGTGCCCGCCTGGCAATGGGCTGTAACCTTGCCGCGTTTTTTACCGGTATTCCACAGTTCTCGCTGCATGCATGGTTCTTCGCGCTGGCGACGGCAATGGGCTCATGGTTTGGCGCGCGCTTTACTCTGCTACCGATGTTTCGTATTCCGGTCAAAATGCAGAAAGTTTCCGCCGCCTCCCCTCTGACGCAAAAACCGGAACAAGCACGTCGTCGTTTCCGCCTCGGTATGCTGGTCTTTATCGGCATGATCGGCTGGGCGCTACTGACCGCAATGGACAAGCCGAAGCTGGGTCTGGCCATGTTGTTTGGCGTTGGGTTCGGCCTGCTGATTGAACGGGCGCAAATCTGCTTTACCTCGGCCTTCCGCGATCTGTGGATTTCCGGGCGTACCCATATGGCAAAAGCCATTATCTTCGGCATGGCGGTGAGCGCCATTGGCATCTTTAGCTATGTGCAACTGGGCGTTGAGCCGAAGATTATGTGGGCCGGTCCCAATGCGGTGATCGGCGGCTTACTGTTTGGTTTCGGTATCGTGCTGGCGGGTGGGTGTGAGACCGGCTGGATGTACCGCGCGGTTGAGGGCCAGGTGCACTACTGGTGGGTGGGGCTGGGTAACGTTATCGGCTCGACCCTTCTGGCTTACTACTGGGATGACTTTGCCCCTGCCCTTGCCACCCGCTGGGATAAAGTGAATCTGCTCGACACCTTTGGGCCGCTCGGCGGGCTGTTGGTGACTTATCTGCTGTTGTTTATCGCATTGATGCTCATCATCGGTTGGGAAAAGCGTTTCTTTCGCCGTGCCGGGCTGACGTCTGCTAAGGAATCCGCATGAAAAATATCGTCCCTGATTACCGTCTCGACATGGTGGGTGAACCGTGTCCCTACCCGGCGGTCGCCACGCTGGAGGCGATGCCGCAGCTGAAGAAAGGTGAAATTCTGGAAGTGGTCAGCGATTGCCCGCAGTCGATCAACAATATTCCGCTGGATGCGCGTAACCATGGGTATACGGTGCTGGATATTCAGCAGGATGGGCCAACTATTCGTTATCTGATTCAAAAATAAGTGTAGGCCGGATAGCGCTGCGCTTATCCGGCAAACATTCTTTGCACGGTATACCTACACCTGCATCGACATCACTTCCTGGTAGGCTGATACCAGTTTGTTACGCACCTGAATGCCCATCTGCATCGAAACCGACGCTTTCTGCATATCGGTCATCACGTCATTCAGCGCAATGCCTGGTTCACCCAGGGTGAATTTTTCAGCCTGAACGCGAGAGGCGGTTTGCACATCGCTGATTCTGTCCAATGCCGCATGCAGCTGACCGGCAAAGCTTACGGTCGATTGTGGCTGCAAATCCTGCATTTTGGCTGACATTGCCGTGGCCTGTAGCTGGCTGATAACCCCTTCAATCCCCTGTATTGCCGACATTCTGATCCCCTGGATGATTTTTTACGTAGCAGAGATTACCAGTTCGTCAATAAGATAAAGGCGCTAAATAACGATAAAAAACCTCGGTTTTTAACGCATAGAAAAATTCGAAACCGCAAATAATGAGACCGTCAATTTTTCGAGTTTGCTGACCCGGGAGTGAGTCTTGTTCCACTTTGCAAAAAACGCCGTCCACGATAAGCCACGAGGTGCGAGATGAGTGCGACAGCATCGACTGCAACCCAACTAAAACCTCTCGAGTGGTTAAATCGCCTGCGCGCGAATCCCAAAATCCCTCTGATTGTGGCGGGTGCCGCTGCCGTCGCCATCATCGTTGCGATGGTCCTGTGGGCCAAAACACCTGACTACCGCACACTGTTCAGCAACCTATCCGATCAGGACGGTGGCGCTATTGTCACGCAACTGACGCAGATGAACGTCCCTTATCGTTTCACGGAGGGAAGCGGCGCCATTGAAGTCCCTGCTGATAAGGTTCACGAACTGCGTTTACGTCTGGCACAGCAAGGGCTGCCGAAAGGTGGCGCGGTGGGCTTTGAGTTACTGGACCAGGAAAAGTTTGGTATCAGCCAGTTTAGCGAGCAGGTCAATTACCAGCGAGCTCTGGAAGGCGAATTAGCCCGTACCGTTGAAACACTGGGACCGGTAAAACGCGCCCGTGTCCATCTTGCGATGCCCAAGCCGTCACTGTTCGTCCGTGAACAAAAGGCCCCTTCTGCCTCCGTCACGGTAAACCTGGAGCCGGGTCGAGCACTGGACGAAGGTCAGATTAGCGCAGTAACGCATCTGGTCTCCAGCGCTGTCGCAGGCTTGCCGCCGGGCAACGTAACGCTGGTCGATCAGGCCGGACATCTGTTAACCCAGTCGAACACCAGCAGCCGCGACCTGAACGATGCACAACTGAAATATGCCAGCGATGTTGAAGGTCGCGTTCAGCGTCGTATTGAATCAATCCTGTCGCCAATTGTCGGTAATGGCAACGTACATGCGCAGGTTACCGCACAGCTGGATTTCGCCAACAAAGAACAAACCGAAGAGAAGTACAGCCCAAACGGCGACGATTCACAGGCGGTACTGCGTTCACGCCAGCTTAATGTCAGCGAGCAGATAGGAAGCGGAGCGCCTGGCGGCGTACCGGGCGCACTGTCTAACCAGCCCGCACCGGCGAATACGGCCCCGATTAATACGCCACCGGCAAATCAGCAAAATGCGCAGAATGCGCAAACCGCGCAAACGGCGAATAACGCCAATGCTGGCCCGCGCAGCACGCAGCGTAATGAAACCAGCAACTATGAAGTTGACCGTACCATTCGTCACACCAAGATGAATGTGGGTGATGTACAGCGCCTGTCGGTGGCGGTAGTGGTCAACTATAAAACGTTACCGGATGGCAAACCGCTGCCATTAACCGCTGACCAAATGAAACAAATTGAGGACCTGACCCGCGAGGCCATGGGCTTCTCTGAAAAACGCGGCGATACCCTGAATGTCGTGAACTCACCCTTCACCGCAAGTGATGACACGGGTGGAGAGCTTCCGTTCTGGCAACAGCAGTCCTTTATTGAACAGCTGATGGTAGCCGGTCGTTGGTTACTGGTTCTGCTGGTGGCCTGGATCCTGTGGCGTAAAGCGGTTCGTCCGCAGTTGATGCGTCGCAGCGAAGAGGTCAAAGCCGCACAAGAACAAACCCGCATTCGCCTGGAAACGGAAGAAGCGGTTGAAGTTCGCCTCAGCAAAGACGAGCAGACCCAGCAGCGCCGTAACAACCAGCGTCTGGGTGCTGAAGTCATGAGCCAGCGTATCCGTGAAATGTCAGATAACGATCCGCGCGTCGTGGCGCTGGTCATTCGCCAGTGGATAAAT
The DNA here is from genome assembly GCF_046555775.1 of Citrobacter sp. U14242. Classification (NCBI taxonomy): domain Bacteria; kingdom Pseudomonadati; phylum Pseudomonadota; class Gammaproteobacteria; order Enterobacterales; family Enterobacteriaceae; genus Citrobacter; species Citrobacter sp. U14242. Next base: position 30,315 of record NZ_JBKGLW010000009.1, on the reverse strand, counting down.
AACGAACATGAGTAATCTTAGCGGCACCGATAAAAGCGTCATCTTATTGATGACCATTGGCGAAGATCGCGCGGCGGAGGTCTTTAAGCACCTTTCCACGCGCGAAGTGCAGGCCCTCAGTACGGCAATGGCCAACGTGCGTCAGATTTCCAACAAGCAGTTGACGGAGGTTCTGGCCGAATTTGAACAAGAAGCCGAGCAGTTTGCCGCACTGAACATCAACGCCAACGAATACCTGCGCTCCGTGCTGGTAAAAGCGTTGGGCGAAGAACGTGCCTCCAGCCTGCTGGAAGACATTCTGGAAACTCGAGACACCACCAGCGGCATTGAAACGCTCAACTTTATGGAGCCACAGAGCGCCGCCGATCTTATTCGCGACGAGCACCCACAGATTATCGCCACCATTCTGGTTCACCTCAAACGCAGCCAGGCCGCCGATATTCTGGCGTTGTTCGACGAGCGTTTACGCCACGATGTCATGCTGCGTATCGCTACTTTCGGCGGCGTACAGCCTGCCGCGCTGGCAGAACTGACCGAAGTGCTGAACGGATTGCTCGATGGCCAGAACCTCAAGCGCAGCAAAATGGGCGGCGTGAGAACAGCAGCAGAAATTATCAACCTGATGAAGACGCAGCAGGAAGAAGCGGTTATTACCGCGGTGCGCGAATTCGACGGCGAGCTGGCGCAGAAAATTATCGACGAGATGTTCCTGTTCGAAAATCTGGTGGATGTCGACGATCGCAGCATCCAGCGTCTGTTGCAGGAAGTGGATTCCGAATCGCTGCTGATAGCCCTGAAAGGTGCCGAGCAACCATTGCGCGAGAAGTTCCTGCGCAACATGTCGCAGCGTGCCGCCGATATCCTGCGCGACGATCTTGCCAACCGCGGTCCGGTGCGTTTGTCGCAGGTGGAAAACGAACAGAAAGCGATTCTGCTTATCGTACGTCGTCTGGCCGAAACCGGCGAGATGGTGATCGGCAGCGGCGAGGATACCTATGTCTAACGATCTGCCATGGAGAGTCTGGACGCCTGACGACCTCGCCCCGCCAATGGCGGAGTTCGTACTGGCCGATCATACCGACGATCAGCCGTCCGACGAGACAGAAGTGCCACAGCTATCTGCTGAACAACAGCTTGAGCAGCAGTTGGCGCAAATGCAGCTCCAGGCCCATGAGCAAGGATATAACGCCGGCCTGGCTGAAGGTCGGCAAAAAGGACACGAACAAGGTTATCAGGACGGACTGGCCCAGGGGTTGGAGCAAGGTCAGAACCAGGCTCGCGCCCAACATGCGCCGATTCATGCCCGCATGCAGCAACTGGTCAGCGAGTTTCAGAATACACTGGATGCCCTGGACAGCGTCATTGCATCGCGCCTGATGCAAATGGCACTGGAAGCGGCGCGCCAGGTTATCGGCCAGACACCCATTGTGGATAATGCCGCACTCATTAAGCAAATCCAACAGCTGTTGCAACAGGAGCCGCTGTTTAGCGGTAAACCGCAGTTGCGCGTCCATCCGGACGATCTGCAGCGGGTGGAAGAGATGCTGGGGGCGACCCTCAGCCTGCACGGCTGGCGGCTGCGCGGCGATCCAACGCTGCATCATGGTGGTTGTAAAGTCTCTGCTGACGAAGGCGATCTGGACGCCAGTGTTGCAACCCGCTGGCAAGAGCTCTGCCGTCTGGCAGCGCCGGGAGTCGTGTAATGACCACTCGCCTGACTCGCTGGCTCAACACGCTGGACAACTTCGAAGAGAAAATGTCGCTGCTGCCTGCGGTGCGTCGTTACGGGCGTCTGACCCGCGCCACCGGGCTGGTACTGGAAGCCACGGGTCTGCAGTTACCGCTGGGCGCCACCTGCGTTATTGAGCGTCAGGATGGCAACGAAACCCAGGAAGTCGAAAGCGAAGTGGTTGGCTTTAATGGTCAACGCCTGTTTCTGATGCCGCTCGAAGAGGTCGAAGGCGTTCTGCCGGGTGCGCGCGTTTACGCGAAAAACATCGCCGGCGAAGGGCTGCAAAGCGGGAAACAATTACCGCTGGGCCCTGCCCTGCTGGGGCGTGTTCTCGATGGCAGCGGGAAGCCGCTTGATGGGCTGCCTGCACCCGACACCACGGAAACAGGGGCGCTAATCACCCCGCCGTTTAACCCTCTACAACGTACCCCGATTGAGCACGTGCTGGATACCGGCGTGCGTCCCATCAATGCGCTGTTAACCGTCGGTCGCGGTCAGCGAATGGGGCTTTTCGCCGGTTCCGGTGTGGGTAAAAGCGTCCTGCTCGGCATGATGGCACGCTATACCCAGGCTGACGTCATTGTGGTTGGTCTGATTGGCGAGCGTGGACGCGAAGTTAAAGATTTTATTGAAAATATTCTTGGCGCCGAGGGACGTGCGCGATCGGTGGTGATTGCCGCCCCGGCGGACGTTTCCCCACTGTTGCGTATGCAGGGAGCAGCCTACGCCACTCGCATCGCCGAAGATTTTCGCGACCGCGGTCAGCACGTGCTGCTGATTATGGATTCCCTCACCCGTTATGCGATGGCGCAGCGTGAAATTGCCCTGGCGATCGGCGAACCTCCGGCAACGAAAGGCTATCCGCCGTCGGTGTTTGCTAAATTACCCGCACTGGTTGAACGGGCCGGAAACGGTATTCATGGCGGCGGTTCCGTAACCGCATTTTATACCGTACTGACCGAAGGCGATGACCAACAGGACCCTATTGCTGACTCCGCCCGTGCCATTCTCGACGGCCATATTGTCCTGTCCCGTCATCTGGCAGAAGCGGGTCACTATCCAGCCATTGATATTGAAGCCTCAATTAGCCGCGCAATGACCGCATTAATCAGCGAGAAACATTATGCGCGGGTGCGCAATTTTAAGCAGCTACTGTCCAGTTTCCAGCGTAACCGCGATCTGGTCAGCGTAGGAGCCTACGCCAAAGGCAGCGATCCCATGTTGGATAAAGCCATTGCCTTATGGCCACAGCTGGAAGCATTTTTACAGCAAGGCATCTTTGAACGAGCCGACTGGGAAGACTCCCTGCAGGCTTTGGATCTGATTTTCCCTGGTGTGTGATTAAGCAGGAGAGCATAGGTCATGGCACAACATGGTGCGCTGGCAACACTTAAAGACCTGGCTGAAAAAGAAGTCGATGATGCGGCAATCTTATTAGGCGAGATGCGCCGCGGATGTCAGCAGGCGGAAGAGCAGTTGAAGATGCTGATCGATTATCAGCATGAATATCGCAACAACCTTAATAGCGATATGGGTCAGGGTATTACCAGTAATCGCTGGATTAACTATCAACAATTTATTCAGACGCTGGAAAAAGCGATTGAGCAACATCGCCAACAACTCAACCAATGGACGCAGAAAGTAGATCAGGCGTTGAGCAGTTGGCGCGATAAAAAGCAGCGACTGCAGGCATGGCAGACGCTGCAGGACAGGCAAACCACAGCCGCTTTACTGGCTGAAAACCGCCTGGATCAGAAAAAAATGGATGAATTTGCTCAGCGTGCAGCTATGAGGAAACCCGAATGATTACTTTACCCCAACTGATTACTACCGACACCGACGTAGCCGCAGGTCTTCAGTCTGGCAAAGCGGTAGGTTCCCCCGAAGATTTTTTAGCGCTGCTGGCAGGTGCACTAGGTGCAGGCGATGCACAGGGTAAAGACGCCCCGCTGTCACTGGCCGATTTACAGGCCGCAGGTAGCAAACTGCAAAAAGGGGTATTGCAAAAGAATGGTGATACCACGCAGACGGTAAACTTAGCCGATCTGCTGGCACAAAAAGAGGTCCAAACCGAGGCATCGCTGGCCGACCTGACTGATGCACAACAGTTGCTGTCTGCACTCACGCCGTCATTGAAGGTTAATGCTCTGACGACACTGGGCAAAACCGCACAGCAGGATGAAAAAATAGCCCGTCTGAGCGATGACGATCTCGCCAACCTGAGTGCGCTGTTCGCTATGCTACCGGGGCAACAGATAACCACTCCGGCTGTTGATGCAACGCCAGCCCCGACGGATGCGACGCTGTCGGTGCTGTTACGGGGTAATACCCCCAGCACGACATCCGATAGCGCCAGTGAATTACTGAGCGGTGAAGGGAAAAAAGGTAAAGCAGATACAGCGATGCATGCCAGTGGCGTGGATCAGACCAACAATGCGGGTTTAACCCCATTAACGGCAGCGGCAGCCACGCGGGCGGAGATTGAAAGTTCACCATCACCAACCAGCGTTGGCGCAACAATAGCTCCGCTGGCTGGCACACAGACACATGCGCAGCCGGTACCGATCGCCGCGGCACCGGTATTGAGTGCCCCGCTGGGAAGCCATGAATGGCAGCAATCACTGAGTCAGCACGTCACGCTGTTCACCCGACAGGGCCAGCAAAGTGCGGAACTGCGCTTGCATCCGCAGGATCTGGGGCAAGTGCAGATTTCCCTCAAGCTCGATGACAACATGGCGCAACTGCAAATGGTCTCGCCTCATAGCCACGTTCGCGCGGCGCTGGAAGCGGCATTACCCATGCTGCGCACGCAGTTGGCTGAAAGCGGGATCCAACTGGGGCAAAGCAGTATCAGCAGCGAGAGCTTCGCTGGACAGCAACAGTCGTCTTCACAGCAACAACAGGCTGGGCGTGCGCATGGACAAGATATTTTTGCGCCCGAAGATGATGCTGTTCTGGCCACACCTGCTGCACTGCAAGCCGCAGCTCGCGGTGATGGTGCAGTAGACATCTTCGCCTAACGCCAGAGGTAGCATGATTATCCGCGTCTTTTCCACGCTTTGTCGTGGTCAGGACACGGGATAATCAGCCTATAAGCTGTACCGAAACAGGAAGCCCGTATCTGATGACTGACTCCGCGATTAACAAAAAGAGTAAACGCGCTATTTGGATCCCTCTGCTGGTGTTAATTACTCTCGCCGCCCTCGCTACTGCGGGCTATAGCTACTGGCGCATGCAGCAGCAGCCGTCCGCCAGCGTAAAAGCGGAACCGGCTCCACCGCCTGCCCCAGTGTTCTTTGCACTGGATACGTTTACCGTCAATTTAGGTGATGCGGATCGCGTGCTGTATATCGGTATCACACTGCGTATGAAAGACGAGGCGACACGTTCACGTCTGAACGAATATCTGCCAGAAGTGCGCAGCCGTCTGCTGTTATTGTTCTCCCGCCAGAACGCAGCCACGCTCGCAACAGAAGAAGGCAAACAGCAGCTGATTGCCGCTATCAAAGAGACGCTCGCGACTCCGCTCGTTGTCGGGCAGCCGAAACAGGTTGTCACCGACGTTCTTTATACAGCTTTTATTCTGCGGTAAAGACATGGGCGACAGTATTCTTTCTCAGGCTGAAATCGACGCATTGCTTAACGGCGATAGCGAAACTAAAGACGAACCCATTTCCGGTATCGCAAAAGAAAGCGATATTCGTCCTTACGATCCCAACACCCAGCGCCGCGTCGTTCGTGAACGTTTGCAGGCGCTGGAGATCATTAACGAACGCTTTGCGCGCCAGTTCCGTATGGGGTTATTTAACCTGCTACGCCGCAGCCCGGATATTACCGTGGGCGCGATCCGTATCCAGCCCTACCACGAGTTTGCGCGTAACTTACCGGTTCCGACCAACCTGAACTTAATCCACCTGAAGCCGCTGCGCGGTACGGGTCTGGTGGTGTTTTCACCGAGTCTGGTGTTTATCGCCGTAGATAACCTGTTTGGCGGCGATGGCCGCTTCCCGACGAAAGTCGAAGGCCGTGAATTTACGCACACTGAACAACGCGTGATCAACCGTATGCTGAAACTGGCGCTGGAAAGCTACAGCGACGCGTGGAAAGCGATCAACCCGCTGGAAGTGGAATATGTCCGTTCCGAGATGCAGGTGAAGTTTACGAATATCACCACCTCCCCGAACGACATCGTGGTGAACACCCCGTTCCACGTTGAAATCGGCAACCTGACGGGTGAATTTAACATCTGTCTGCCATTCAGCATGATTGAGCCTTTACGCGAACTGCTGGTAAACCCACCGCTGGAAAACTCGCGTAATGAAGATCAGAACTGGCGCAATAATCTGGTGCGTCAGGTTCAGCATTCTGAGCTGGAACTGGTAGCAAACTTTGCTGACATTCCGTTGCGGCTGTCCCAGATTTTGAAACTGAAACCCGGCGATGTACTGCCAATTGAAAAACCCGACCGCATTATTGCTCATGTGGACGGCGTGCCTGTGCTGACCAGCCAATATGGCACCGTAAATGGTCAGTATGCGCTACGCGTAGAACATTTGATAAACCCGATTTTGAATTCGCTGAATGAGGAACAGCCCAAATGAGTGACATGAATAATCCGTCCGATGAGAACACTGGTGCATTGGACGATCTGTGGGCTGACGCGTTAAACGAGCAAAAAACGACGACCACCAAAAGTGCGGCCGATGCGGTATTCCAGCAGTTAGGTGGCGGCGACGTCAGCGGTGCGCTGCAGGATATCGACCTGATCATGGATATTCCGGTCAAGCTGACCGTTGAATTGGGCCGCACCCGCATGACCATCAAAGAGCTGCTGCGCCTGACGCAGGGTTCGGTCGTCGCGCTGGACGGTCTGGCGGGCGAGCCGCTGGATATTCTGATCAACGGTTATTTGATTGCTCAGGGTGAAGTTGTGGTAGTCGCAGATAAATACGGTGTACGTATTACCGACATTATTACCCCATCTGAACGTATGCGCCGTCTGAGCCGTTAACGATGAACACCCAGGCCACCGTCTCTCAGCCTGCTACTGTACCAGGTTCACCGTTAGTGCAGGTCAGCGGTGCGCTGCTGGGGATCATTGTGTTGATCCTGGGCGCCGCCTGGCTGATTAAGCGCCTGGGATTTGCTCCCAAAAGCGTCAGTACGCGTGGACTGAAAGTTTCAGCCAGTACCTCATTAGGCCCACGTGAGCGGGTGGTAATTGTAGAGGTCGAAGACGCACGTCTGGTGTTGGGCGTTACAGCGTCGCAGATCAACGTTCTGCATACCCTTCCCCCGGCACCTGCCAGTGCAGAAGAAAAAGCGGCCTCCCCTGCGGATTTCCAGGCCATGATGAAGAGTTTGCTGAAGCGTCCTGGGAGATCCTGATGCGCCGTTTGTTATCCCTCACGCTGCTCGGCTTGTGGCTGTTCAGCCCTGCTGCCGTTGCCCAACTGCCTGGCCTGGTTAGCCAGCCGCTGCCCGGCGGCGGACAAAGCTGGTCGTTACCGGTGCAAACGCTGGTATTTATCACCTCGCTGACGTTCCTGCCTGCTATTTTGCTGATGATGACCAGCTTCACCCGTATCATCATCGTGTTTGGTCTGTTACGTAATGCGCTGGGAACACCGTCAGCACCGCCGAACCAGGTTTTACTTGGACTGGCGCTGTTTTTGACTTTCTTCATCATGTCGCCGGTGATCGACAAAATCTACGTTGATGCGTATCAACCCTTCAGCGAAGAGAAGATCTCCATGCAGGAAGCCATGGAGAAAGGCGCACAGCCGTTGCGTGAGTTTATGCTGCGTCAGACCCGTGAAGCCGATCTGGCCCTGTTCGCCCGCCTGGCAAACAGCGGCCCGTTACAGGGGCCTGAAGCCGTGCCGATGCGCATTTTGCTGCCAGCTTATGTTACCAGTGAGTTGAAAACGGCATTCCAGATAGGTTTTACCATTTTCATTCCATTTCTGATAATCGATCTGGTTATCGCCAGCGTGCTGATGGCGCTCGGGATGATGATGGTGCCCCCTGCTACCATTGCACTCCCATTCAAGCTCATGCTGTTTGTGCTGGTTGACGGTTGGCAGTTGCTTGTCGGCTCGCTGGCACAAAGCTTTTACAGTTAGAGGCGCGAAATGACTCCTGAATCGGTCATGATGATGGGCACTGAGGCGATGAAAGTCGCCCTCGCCCTTGCCGCACCTTTGTTGCTGGTTGCCCTCGTCACGGGTCTTATCATCAGTATCCTGCAGGCGGCAACCCAGATTAACGAAATGACGCTGTCCTTCATTCCGAAAATAGTCGCGGTCTTTATTGCCATCATCGTTGCAGGTCCGTGGATGCTTAACTTGCTGCTCGACTACGTGCGTACGCTGTTCAGCAATATCCCCTACATCATCGGGTAAGCGACGCTATGTTGCAGGTGACCAGCGTTGAGTGGCTCCACTGGCTGAATCTTTACTTCTGGCCCCTGCTGCGCATACTGGCGCTCATTTCGACGGCTCCGATACTCAGTGAACGCGCCATCCCCAAGCGAGTAAAACTGGGGCTGGGGTTGATGATTACCATGGTTATCGCTCCGCTGCTTCCCCCCGTAAACGTGCCTATCTTTTCTGTCGGCGCGATATGGCAGGCGATGCAGCAAATCCTGATTGGCATCGCGTTAGGGTTCACCATGCAATTTGCGTTTGCCGCGGTGCGTACCGCCGGGGAAATCATCGGGCTGCAAATGGGTCTCTCCTTCGCAACCTTCTTCGACCCGGGCAGCCGCCTGAATATGCCCGTTCTGGCACGTCTGATAGATTTGCTGGCGATGCTGCTGTTCCTCACCTTTAATGGTCACTTGTGGCTTATCTCACTGTTGGTGGATACCTTCCATACTCTGCCTATCGGTGGCCATCCGGTTAATAGCAATGCCTTTCTCGCGCTGGCGCGGGCGGGAGGGCTCATCTTCCTCAATGGCCTGATGCTGGCTCTGCCGGTGATGACACTGCTGCTCACACTCAACCTCGCACTCGGTTTGTTAAACCGTATGGCGCCACAGCTATCGATATTTGTCATTGGTTTCCCACTCACCCTGACCGTGGGTATTTCATTAATGGCCGCGCTAATGCCATTAATTGCGCCCTTCTGTGAGCGCTTATTCAGTGAGATTTTTAATTTGTTGGCTGACATCATTAGTGAAATGCCTTCAAAATAATAACCCTTATTTTTTATCCTGTTTTACTAAGGATTGTCCTAAATCCAAATACAGGTAACATCCACCAGGATAACGCTGTCGCGGTTTATTTGTTTTTGCCTCACTCACATAACGCAACATTTACTTTACTTTAAGATGTTTCCTGGCAAATTATACGCAACTTTACGGGATAGTAAATTCGCCTGAAAACAGCGAAAGCGTCATATTGGGTCGTTATTATTCCGTTTAGTTGTGATGAAATAATCAGGTAAGGGGAATTATCGTTACGCATTGAGTGAGGGTATGCCATGTCAACGATTATTATGGATTTATGCAGTTACACCCGACTAGGGTTGACCGGATATCTGGTAAGTCGGGGGGTGAAGAAAAGGGAAATCAACGATATTTCAAGCGTTGATGAGCTCAGCATCGCCTGTGTCTCACTGCAGCCGTCTGTGGTGTTTATTAATGAAGACTGCTTTATTCACGATCCGGACAACAGCCAGAGAATTAAGCAAATCATTAATCAACATCCCAGCACTTTATTTATTGTGTTTATGGCAATTGCCAATGTCCATTTTGATGAGTATCTCTTAGTAAGAAAAAATTTATTAATCAGCTCTAAGTCGATTAAACCAGATTCACTGGATGAACTTCTTGGCGATATTCTGAAAAAGGAAGTGGATATTGTCATTGATGTGAACCTGCCAACACTATCATTAAGCCGCACCGAATCCAGCATGCTACGTATGTGGATGGCCGGTCAGGGAACAATACAGATATCCGATCAAATGAATATCAAAGCGAAGACAGTCTCATCCCATAAGGGGAATATAAAACGAAAGATCAAGACACATAATAAGCAAGTTATCTATCACGTTGTACGACTCACGGATAACGTCACCAATGGTATCTTTGTGAACATGCGTTAGGACGTTCTGACTGGTGGGTTCGCCACCAGTCAGAATCAGCACCTGAATTACTCCACTTTTTCCACAAAGATACCATCCTGATGGCCTGACTCATTAAAGAACCAGATACCGAGCGGGTAGTCTTCCAGAGAAACCAGGTACATGGTGCCTTCACTAAACTCTTCAATCGCCAGTACCCGGCCTGGCCGACGCGGCCCGCCGTCCGTTTTGACTGTAACCCGATCATTCACCTTCATCGTTTTCCTCCTGTGGCTTTGTGCCAGTGTAGAACAAATTCCTTTTCCTGGCAGCGCCCTGCTCGCGTGATTGCGGGTTTTCTCGACGGTCTATACTTAACTTGTACGTATCAGAGATTCTGATACGTGCTCCGGTATCCTTAACGGTTGAGAGGTATGAGGATGAAAACCGCGAAAGAGTACAGCGATACGGCCAAACGTGAAGTCAGCGTCGATGTGGACGCACTATTGAAAGCTATCAACGAAATCTGCGAAAGCGAAATTCACCGCAGCCATGATGACCCCGATCGTGTCAGCGTTGATGGCCGGGATTATCATACATGGCATGAACTGGCCGACGCGTTCGAGCTTGATATCCATGATTTTAGCGTGACGGAGATCAATCGCTGACTTTGGGCGAAAAAAATCCCGGCCCTTATCGGGCCGGGATCAAGCTTGCTTATGCAAGAAGCACTTGAAAATTCGTTACACCAGGAAATCTGATGCGAAACCAACCTTATCTGCAATTTTTTTGCCTGACAAGTAAATAATTCTCACCAAAATGATAAATATAACTAATGGTTGAGAGATCACCAGGTTACACCAGCCTGTGATATTCAGGCATCCTGGCGTAGCGGACTGCGTTCGCCAGGAACCAGTTCATCTTCACGAAATGCCTCCCGTTTGACGCCAAAACCGTCATACCAGCGGCACTCCACCATTCCGCTGGCATACCCGGTAACGATCATGCGTGGGCCACCCTCTTTCGCGGTGACTTCCTCACTGACAGAAAAGACCATACCTGCCTCCTGTATCAAGAGAAACCTTTTCACCTTAGACGACAAAGAGACGTTTTGCGTAATCTACCACGCGACAATTAGTGCGAAACTCCGCGTAATCTGGCCACCATGTTTACCAGCATTACCACGATCCCACCAATAATAAAGCCGAGCACCAGATTAAGCAGGGTCGGAAGCATGAGTGCAATGAATGAACTCTGTTGCTGGGCAAAGTGCTCAATCGCATGATGCAGCGGTGCGATACCGTGTACCACAATGCCGCCGCCAACTAAAAACATCGCCAGCGTGCCAACCACGGAAAGTGATTTCATGAGCCAGGGAGCAACCACCAGCAATCCCTTCCCCAGAGCCTGAGCAAGTGCGCTGCGCTTTTCTGCCAGCCAGTAGCCAATATCATCGAGCTTCACAATAATACCGACCAGACCATACACGCCAACGGTCACCACCAAAGCAATACCCGACAAAACCAGTACCTGATTCAACAACGGTGCATCCGCCACAATACCCAACGTAATGGCCACAATCTCCGCAGATAAAATAAAGTCAGTACGTACCGCCCCTTTGATTTTATCTTTCTCAAACGTCAGCGGGTCCTGTGCGGCAAGAGATGTCAGACGCTGCTGTCGTTCTTCTGGCGTTTCCTGGTGTTTTCGCGCTTCCAGGGTGTGAAGCACTTTTTCCACCCCCTCAAAACAGAGGAACGCCCCACCAATCATCAATAAGGGCGTGATCGCCCATGGAATAAAGGCGCTGATCAATAGCGCCAGCGGCACCAGGATAACTTTGTTGACGAAAGATCCTTTAGCCACACTCCAGACCACCGGAAGCTCGCGGTTCGCCCGCACGCCCGACACCTGTTGCGCGTTAAGCGACAAATCGTCTCCCAGCACACCCGCCGTTTTTTTCGCGGCCAGTTTTCCCATCATTGAGATATCGTCCAGAAGCGTGGCGATGTCATCAAGCAAGGTGAGTAAGCTACTTCCTGCCAAAATTTTAATCCTCAATATTATTTTTTTGCAGTCATAAGTATGAAGTAAAACACGCCATGCTGAAACTGGCCTTTCTGGTCAACAAATATTTAACAACGGCAGGCAATTATAAATCTCGCCAGCATGATAGTTTTGACGTTTACTATGTTGCACCTTTTTATTTCCACCGTGAGGGATTATGCGTTTCAGGCAATTGTTACCACTTTTCAGTGCGCTCTTCGCGCTGTACATCATTTGGGGTTCCACGTACTTCGTTATTCGCATTGGTGTTGAAAGTTGGCCGCCGTTGATGATGGCTGGCGTGCGCTTTCTCTCTGCAGGCATTTTATTAACCGCATTTTTACTGATTCGCGGACATAAGCTGCCACCACTGCGCCCACTCCTGAATGCGGCACTGATTGGTATACTGCTATTGGCGGTGGGCAATGGCCTCGTTACTGTCGCAGAACATCAAAACGTCCCTTCCGGTATTGCCGCTGTGGTGGTTGCTACCGTCCCGCTGTTTACCCTGTGCTTTAGCCACTTTTTTGGCATCAAAACACGCAAACTGGAATGGATGGGGATCGCCATTGGACTCGCCGGGATCATCATGCTTAACAGCGGTGGTAACTTGAGCGGTAATCCCTGGGGGGCGGTATTAATCCTGATTGGTTCAATGAGCTGGGCGTTTGGCTCCGTGTACGGCTCTCGCATCACCTTACCCGTTGGCATGATGGCCGGTGCCATTGAAATGTTAGCCGCGGGTATTGTGCTGATGTGCGCGTCGCTGCTCTGTGGAGAAAAGCTGACCACGATACCAACCTTCTCCGGTTTTATGGCGGTGGCATACCTCGCTCTGTTCGGCTCAATTATTGCGATTAACGCTTATATGTTCCTTATCCGTAATGTAAGCCCGGCTTTGGCGACCAGCTATGCCTACGTCAATCCGGTGGTGGCGGTTCTGTTAGGCACGGGCCTGGGAGGTGAAAGCCTGGCGTTGATCGAGTGGCTGGCGCTCGGGATCATTGTTTTTGCCGTGGTATTGGTGACGCTGGGGAAATACTTATTCCCTGTCAAAGCGGACGCGGTCGCAGCCCCATCGGAAAAGTCGTTACAGTAAATGAATACCCTGAGTGTCGATCTGCGCGGTGGCTCCGCCGCCGCAGATCCATTCGATAACCCGTTCAGACAGTGCCTCGTTATCCAGTTTCTCACGCCCACGCAGGGCGCATTCCCAGACAATCAAGACCCGCCATCCCAACGCCTGCAATTTATCGCAGTCCCGCTTATCACGTTCCACATTTTTTCCAATCTTCTCCAGCCAGAACGCCGTACGGGTTGCCGGGACTTTAAAGAGATAGCAGTTGTGATGATGCCAGAAACAGCCGTGGGTAAAAATCACACACTGATAGTCATCCACGACAAAATCGGGACGGCCAGGTAACGTCGCATCCTGCACGCGAAACGTTACCCCTTGCTCCGTCAGTATGTTGGCCAGACGTTTTTCGATCGCCGTATCGCGGGTCCCTATCGCCCGCATATTTTTACTGCGCGTCGCCTTATCGTGAACGTCTGCCATGCTGCTGTTCTTTCTCGCGTAACGCAACCGCCTGTTTGATCTTCGGCTCCAGCAGTTTGGCTACCGCCGCAAATGCCGGGACGACCACCGAATTACCGAACTGACGGTAAGCCTGGGTATCTGATACAGGAATGCGAAACTGGTACCCCTGAGGAGACTCAAACCCCATCAGGCGTGCGCACTCTCTTGGTGTTAATCGACGAGGGCGATGTTGCTGATTGGCGGGATCATCGAAATCCTGTTCCCCCAGCGCCATATCCCAGCCACGGTCTATCAAAATTTCTGCCCCATCCTTATAGTAACGTGCGGATAATGTACGCGTTACGCTATCGGGGTTGCCGGGATAGACCATACCGTAACCAAACCCATTACCCCGTGCCTGATGTTTTTTCGCATAGCGATACAGGTATTTCCACAGCACCGGTGTCAGCACATATTTCGCATCAACGGTCGGTTCAAGCAACTCTGCGAGCGTCGTTCGACGCTGAGGGTAGCGGCTGACAATATCGCGTAAAGTAAAGTCTGACTTCAGGTTCAGATCCCGGCGAAAACCGACGAGCACAATACGTTCGCGATGCTGGGGTAAAAAATGTTGCCCATCGATAATCTTCGGGTCATCCGGGCCATTATCTGCTGCATCCGCCACGTCATAGCCCAGTTCATCCAACGTTTGCATGATGATACGAAACGTTTTTCCCTGGTCGTGACTCTTCAGGTTTTTGACGTTTTCAAGCACAAATATCGCTGGTCGACGCGCATCAATGATTCGCACCACGTCAAAAAAAAGTGTGCCTTGCGTATCGCACGCAAAACCGTGGGCGCGTCCTAACGCGTTTTTCTTTGATACACCCGCCAGAGAAAATGGCTGGCAAGGGAAGCCGGCCAGCAGGACATCGTGATCGGGAATGTATTGACGAATATGCTCTGCAGCCTGCTCGTCACTCACCCCCTCATGATGGCTGAGGGTGATATCGCGAATATCTTCATTAAAATGGTGCTGCTCAGGATCACAATAGTTGTTCGCTTTATAGGTGCGAACAGCATGTTTGTTCCATTCACTGGTAAACACACACTGCCCGCCTATCGCTTCGAAACCACGGCGAATCCCGCCTATTCCGGCAAAAAGATCGATAAACCGAAAGGCATAATGCGGATGATGTGCAGGCGGCGTCGGGAGTAAAGAATACAGGTGAGCAAACTCACGATCGCTAAGACGATGCCATGTTTCATTGGCGACCACACGCTTAAAGATAGCCGGGCTCCAGTGGTTTTCGCCGACGCCATTGAGATGAGCAACCAGTGTTTTCACATCATATATTTCAAGCAACTTAGCCAAAATCACCTGAACGGTAACTCCGGTATCATCTGTCATTGGTTTCATGGAGCCTGCTACTGAAAAATAATCCTGCATACGTTTAACCGGCCGAAATGGATAGTCGACAGGTTAACATAAATTGGCGCGATTGACGTTTCAGCAGTGATGACTACTGATAAGCTTTAAAGGGTTGAATCGCCGCAAGATCCAACATTTCATAGTCTCCTTTTAATTCTGCGCTGAGTTTCGCCATATATGTCAATAAGAAGTCAGCATTATGCTGCGCCAGATGCCGCCCTTGTTCGGTTTGCATTGTCAGTGGCAACGTCAGCAGTTTGGTCTGGAAATGATCGAGCGCGTACTGTTTATCATCCAGGTTGCGCTGCCGGGCAAACGGATCCTCCGCATCAAACAATGCCACACCCAGCGAGCCAGAAACGGCGAACACACGCGCCAGACCGATAGCACCGAGCGCCTCAAGTCGATCGGCATCCTGAACGATTTTGGCTTCAAGGGTAGTGGGCGTAATTTTTGCGCTAAAACTGTGCGCAGCAATAGCATGACTCACCGCATGTAGCCGATCCTGAGGAAATTCAGGAAATTCCTGTGACAGTACACGACAGGTTTCCTGTGCGGCCAGTACCGATGAACGATGACGCTCCGGATGGTTTTTCGGTAAGCTGACAAGATCGTGGAAATAGCACGCGGTTAGTACGACCAGCCAGTCAATACCTGCATCAGTACTCAACTTTTGCGATGTCATCCACACGCGGCGAAAATGAAAGATGTCATGGGCGGCATCTTGCCCTGAATGATTCTCACGCAGCCATGCTTCAAATTGTGACTGCCAGTATTGTAGTTTCACGCTAATTCTCTGTGCAGAAAGAAAACCACCTTAGCAACAATTTTCATCACAGACCACTACCAGTCTTAGATTCACCATTATTAAAAATATTTCAATTTATTTTTAGATAAGAGTCCTTCAGCTTTCAATACAAACATCCAAACCATATATTAATTACACACGCTATCTGAAACACATAAATATCGTCAATTTAATACATTTTATGTATATAAAATTAAAAGCCATAACGCAATGATAAACATACATTTATTATTAAAATAATATTTAATTAATCATACTAAACGCATTATACAAAACCATTACTGAAACATTTTGAAATTCTTTATATATAATTGTTACATGTTATCTTTTAAATTAAATGAACTTCATAGATAGTATCAAAATGTGTTTTTTGGGATGAACTACATATTCATATAAATTATTACCATAAGGAAATACATAATGAAAAGAAAAGTATTGGCTCTGCTCCTCCCTGCTTTATTAGCTGCAGGCGCAGCAAATGCGGCTGAAATCTATAATAAAAACGGCAATAAACTGGATCTGTACGGAAAAGTAGATGGTCTGCGTTATTTCTCTGACGATGCAGGCAATGACGGCGATCAGACCTATGCGCGTTTCGGCTTTAAAGGTGAAACACAGATCAATGATATGCTCACCGGTTACGGTCAGTGGGAATATAACATTCAAGCCAACGGCAGCGAAGGTGATAAAGGCGATTCCTGGACTCGTCTGGCTTTCGCTGGCTTAGGATTTGGAGAGAACGGCACCTTCGATTACGGTCGTAACTATGGCGTGGTCTACGACGTGGAAGCCTGGACCGATATGCTGCCGGAATTTGGGGGTGATAGCTACACCCAGACCGACGTGTATATGACCGGTCGTGCTAACGGTGTTGCCACTTATCGTAACAAAGGCTTCTTTGGTCTGGTTGACGGTCTGAACTTCGCCCTGCAGTATCAGGGTAATAACGAAGGTGAAGGTACCTTGACTGGTCAGGAAGGTTCCGGTAACAGCAGCGAAGACCGTAAACTGGCGAAAGAAAACGGCGACGGTTTCGGTATGTCTACCTCCTATGACTTCGACTTCGGTTTAAGCCTGGGTGCGGCGTACTCCAGCTCAGACCGTACCAATGATCAAGTTGCTCGTGGTCACAATGATGGCATTAATCACCGAAACAACTATGCTGGCGGCGACAAAGCTGATGCCTGGACCGTTGGTGCGAAATATGATGCCAATGATATCTATCTGGCTGCGATGTATGCAGAAACCCGCAACATGACCTACTATGGCGGCGGTGATGGCCAACTCAGTGGCGGTATCGCTAACAAAACGCAGAACTTTGAAGTTGTGGCTCAGTACCAGTTCGATTACGGTCTGCGTCCGTCTGTATCTTACCTGCAGTCCAAAGGTAGTGATTTAGGTGGTCAGAAGGTCAGTCGTGGTAATTGGCGTTACGTTGACAAAGACCTGGTCAAATATGTTGAAGTGGGTATGACTTACTACTTCAACAAGAACATGTCCACCTACGTTGATTACAAAATCAACCTGCTGGATGAAGACGACAACTTCTATGAAAAAAACGGTATCTCAACTGACGATATTGTTGCCCTTGGCTTAGTCTACCAGTTCTAATTTTGTACAATACGTATCGGGCCAGCTTCATATGAAGCTGGCTTTTTGTTTATTTGAGGGGGATTTGCCCCCCAGCAGAGCTGCCCGTAATCCGGTTTTCGGGACCGATTTCATTGGTAATATTATCAATAAGTTAACTTTTTTAGCTGGTATCCCCGCAATATTTCCTCTTCATAAAATTCAACTAGTTACTCGTTTCCCCATACTTAATATACCAACACTTTCTGAGCTAAAACCTATACTTCAAAGTACAGCCTGAAGGTGAAAATGTGTGGAAGATTTTCCCCGTCAATGTCGCGTGAAGACTATCTCGCTCTGCTCTCTGAAGAAGCTGAACGCGACATTCCGTACAATCCAGAACCCATCGGACGTTTCAACGTAGCGCCAGGCACTAAAGTTCTGCTTCTGAGCGAACGTGATGAACAACTGCATCTTGATCCTGTGCTTTGGGGGTACGCCCCTGGATGGAGGGATAAACCGCCGCTAATTAACGCACGCTCTGAAACTGCCGCCACCAGCAGAATATTTAAGCCACTCTGGCAACATGGCCGTGCTATTTGCTTTGCTGATGGCTGGTTTGAGTGGAAAAAGGAAGGAGACAAGAAACAGCCCTACTTCATTCATCGGGCCGATGGTCAGCCGATATTCATGGCAGCGATTGGCAGCACACCATTTGAACGTGGAGATGAAACAGAAGGATTTCTGATCGATAGTGACGGCTGCCGCCGATAAAAAACTTTAACGTTTACATAACCGAGGATGCGTCCATGTCCAGTCGTCATTGAATCTCCCCCCTTTTCCGACGTTGTTACTATAATCTGAATTGTGCATTATCCAACCTACCACTCCCTGGCTTGTCCAGCCATCTGGACAATTCTCTGTATTAGTAACTACCACAAACTTCAACGCAACTTTTTCTTTATTCGAATCATTTTCTAAAGATAATGTTTTTGCGGAAAGTTCAAAGCTACTTGTCTCAAGCTTGTCCACTCGGTTCGAAATGTTTTGAGCCATATCTATTGGCATTCTTTCATCTTGTGGTAAAAAAACTGTGTAGTTACCTAGATTGGTGGCCAGTGTTATTACTTGCTCTTCATACGTTTTAACCCCTGAACTCTGTGCCTTAGCAGTTCTCGAACAAGAAATACTAATGCTTGGTTCAACTTTGGTGTACGTTTCTTCAGTTATATTTTTAAGCTGTCCATCAACTTGTGATTTACATAAAACACCATCATCAGGAGTAGGGAACAATCCTTTTAACTCTAATTTCGTTGCTGAACCGCTTTGCAAATAAAATACGACGGATTTTGCGTTTGGTATTTCATGCGTCACCACTGCTCCAGTCGCAGCGATCCGCAAGCATGAGTCTATTGTTTCCAAGGACTTGGTAGCTATTTTCTCTTCGTACGAAAATTTTCTCTCGGCAGCAGTTGCTACTGACGAGTAATTTTTACAAAAGTTTCTAAAGCCTTCTTCTGTCGAAGAATAACTCCCAGTAAATTTAACTGGAATGGCTTTTATCACCATATCCAACCCAATCCCGCCACCTGATGTTTTTGTGGAACCACTCTGGTCACAATATTGGTCAAATGCACTATTTAGAAATGCTGACGACTGGCTCGATATATTATACTCTTTTAGAGTGTTGGCTAACCCAACACAGCTATTCATATCTGCAAATGAAATGAGTGGAATGAAAGCCAGGCTTATAGAAAATATTTTTTCTGTTTTCATCGGCTCACCCACGATATTGGTTGCAAATTTAAAAACACTTCATTATATGATCGTTCACATTTCAATTACTGGAATAGTAGTTTTGTATGAATTTTATGAGCACCTTAAATACTCACGCGCTCTCTAATGCATAATAAATCAGAATATCTCGTTGTATACCGGGGCGAGAACATCTCCCCCTTCATCTGCCATTGTTGCTTCACTGTTTATCCTGATGGGCGAATCGGCACTGTTTTCAGGAACAAGCATAACTACCGGGTTTAACTGCAGACCTTTAACAGTAAACTCGCCATCAATGGCAGCAATCACCACAAAAAGATATTCTGACTGAAAGAATTACAGCCTTACCTGTACCAGCAGCGTCCACCATTATCCGCCTGACTGGCATCGGGCAGTTCCTCACAATCAGGAAGAGTTACACCTTGCTTAGTGATCATGCGATATCCATCGGAGCTGGTATAATCGTCATTCTGCCGTTCATGATGGTGATGATGGTGTTCCTTACGGTCTTGCTCACGTTTCGCATCAGCGTAACGTTGTGCAAAATCTGCAGAACAGCCAGATAATAAGGCTGTCAGTGCAATAAATGTGATTGTCTTTTTCATGTGTTGTGTCTCTTTTATTATTAATCAGCGAACAACTACCGATGCAACAGCATCGTCCTGTCCCCAGACCAGGGTCGCGTAATGCTCCCCCTTACGATATTTAGTACCGTCCTGAGAAATGCGCGTCCATCCGTCAGACTCCATTACATCGACAGCCTCTCCACGGAAAGATCCAACCACCATCTGATTTAAATGAGTGCGGATTACATCCGGAGAATTATTGCCACCATGGCGACGGGTATTTCGTTCATTCTGTTCCGCAGTTTTGTGAATATCACAAGTGGTTCCTGCATTCATTTCAGTACAACCGGAACGCTCAAGCTGAGCGCGGTAATGAGCATTAATAGCTAATGCAGGTGATGAATGAATTACAGCAACAATGGCAAAAACAATTAACTTTTTCATGGTTTACCTCTTACTGGATTGTTAGTACTTACAACACCCGTGCGATATGCCTGAATTTCAGTTTCTGTACAGGCTAATAATGTCAGGCGTAGTAACTCTTCCGCCTTTTTACCTTCCGGTTTTTTTGACATGCCTCTTGAACTCATAACTGAATTAAACCCAGCAAGAGCTGTATCCGTATCTTTATTAGCCTTTATTATTACATCTGAAATTGATTTCCCTTCAGCTTTTTCCTTACGCCCATTAATGCTACATTCATCAAGCAAGCTTGCTGTTGATTCAAGCTCGACAGAGTCTGGCTTTACATTCGCTTCTTTGAATATATTTTGTGCTTTTTCCTGTGATGTTTCCTCGCCAGGTTTTTGTGAACAGGCCAATAGCGCAAGTATTAATACTGGAAAAATCAAAACCATTCTCATAGACAACCTCATTGCCTTGGTGCAAAACACAAACTGACTGCCTTTATCTGGTCTGTTTTAAAATAGGTGTAGGTACTGCAAAACAGACCAGATAAGTCTTTAAAAAACCCCACTACTGCGCGGGGCGTGGGAGTTAAGTCCACAAAGAACAGTTGGCTAATGGTTTTCTCAATGTATATCTTTAATATTTACTTTCATAACAACCTCGCAATTAAAACATTATAAAATGATGCTTTAATGTATACCGCCATTATTGAAACTCAATGATAAAAAAGGTTACCACGCATGCAGTCACAGCATATTAGCTCAGCCATCAAACTCATTAAGATGCACATCAAGCACATGTTTCGATATGTGATAGATATCACTATTTATATGAGGCATGCAAATTATTTCAATCACCTGCTACTTAATAGGAATATTCTGACTCTACATTTTACGTGCAAGCCAAAGTAAACATTCACTCGTAATCATACAGTCATAACCATTGGCCACATAAAAAGTTGAAGGTAATTTACGGCGAGGTTACTAAATTATTAATGGAAGGCTGATATATATATCATCGAGTTGTTTCAGTGATGTACTGCAAATGAAGTGATATTGTATCTCAAGCCTGTTACCTTTCGTTAAGGCCCCCCCCCCCAATGGCAAGTATACGACTGGGGTTAATAGTTTTATGATAATTAATTCATAGTATAACAATACTCATTACCACATTTAAGAGCAGCTACCTACTCCCAGGTAAACACGATAACCAGCTCTTTCTACTAATTAATAAAACCAGTCGCCAGCGTTTTCCCTGGTATCCTGAAGGAGTGATTCAATTTTCTTTTTGTCGTCCTTGTCACCGCCAAAAATACTTAACCCATCCGACCCGGCACGGCGAATTGTGAGCCTGCAATTGTCATAGTGATCATTCAGGTGCTTAAGCAATTCTTTCTCCAGTGCTGATGCTGCGTCCACGGAAATGATCACCGTTTTAAGAGCACAAATTGTTAATTTCCTGTCAGTAGCAGAAAGAAAGGACCACAGACTCAGGTGGTTGAATTCACTATACTTTTGTGAAAATTATTTTCTTTCTGCTGACATAATTCAGGTAAATTAGCGCATGCTGGATTTCGACGAATAAAGGCTACATTTTCCATCTGACGGAGATCATCGTCGGGAACCGAATTTAAACCCAGATAGCGACATCACAATATCAAGGCAGCAAGTCATTCCTTACCTTGCGGTGGCATAGCCGGTGGCATATACCAGTTCTCTTTGGCCACCATCACACTATTTTCCGGTTGCAGCACAAAGTTAGGGGACATAATCTGCACATTAAATTCATTGAAGACATCCTGAATATTGCTGTGTAGTTCGTTACGGGCATCTGCCAGCGACACACCCGGTAACAGGCATACCTGCAACTCGTAGGCAATATACCAGTCCATCAGATTCAATTGACGAACCAATGGTGGCTGTGAAAGATCAACGCCATTGGCTCGCTTGCCCGCCAACTCCAGCATTGCATGGACCTGACGCCAGGGAGTGTCATAACCAATAGTGACACCAACAGTTAGGTTGACACCTCCGTTAACGCTTAGTGAGCTCAAATTAGTAATTTTCCCGCTTACCACTACCGCATTAGGTACCGTGACCACATAATTTTCACGGGTGATGATTTTTGTCGCCAGCATACCGATTTCGCTTACCAGCCCCTCGTTATCAGCCACCCGAATCATGTCCCCTTTTCGCAGAGCACGAGAGTAGATCAATACCAGTCCACTCATTGCGTGGTTCATAACCCCGGCCGAACCCAGTGTAAGCATCAGTCCAAAGAATACACTGATGCCTTTAAATGCCAGGGAATTGGCCCCGGGTAAGAAAGGATAAGCTGCTGATAACGCAAAGAGCCATACCACTACGGATATCAACTTACGGGTGGCTCCTACTGTCTCTGGATGAATACCCGGCAATTGTAAACGCCCTGCTTCCACTTGGTTGAGTACCGCCTTTAACAGCTTCAGAATTAATGCTGTGATGAAAAAAATGATTACTACGATCATTAACCCCGGCAGGGCCGAGACGATGGACAGTGCAATCCCTTGCACCACGCGAACAGGCCAGTCACCCAATGATTCACCCCAGACGCGCGTCCAGGGAAACAGGCCGAACACCCAACTGAGCCAGACATACAATGCCACGATGCCGATCAGAATTATTAGGATGGTATATAGGCGTGTTTCGATTGCGCCAATAAAGCGTCTCCAGTGTTGGGGGATCACGCTACGGTTCTCAATAATGCGCCGACGATACACACGGCTCACCCAGCGACAGGAACGGTATGAACAGTACCAGAACAAAACCAGTCCCAGGAATCCCACTGCAGTCTTCACTGCTGAAAGTACCAGCCAGCCACTGTTAAACTGATCGCTCAGCGCTTTTCGTTGCTTCTCCATGCGCACCAACACACGATTTGCCGCCTGATCGAGTGTGAGATCATCCCCTTCATCCAGGTCACCAGCGCTCAGCAACATCACTGGTTTACCGTTCATCACGATAAGCCTTCCCGGTTGGTTATAACGGGTGACAGAAACGATTTTTAGCGGCTCACGCACATCGGTTTCAGTGAAGTTTCGCAATGTATTACGGATACGTAGCACCCGCTCCTCCGGCGTGCTCAAACCGAACTTCGCCTGAAGCATTACTATCGGTTGATGGAAGATATATACGGTGCGGGCACGTTCTTGCTCAGAAGGTTGCTGCCGGGGTTCAGCGGCAATCGAAGTGAAAGCGATCAGAGTAGCAAAGCAGGTTAAGAAAGCGAGCAGGATCCTTTTCATCACAAGCACCCCAAAGGCTAATTGTCTTGTTATTATCTGAATCGAAATACGGTTTCATCCTCTCTTGAGCATAGACTAGCGTTTTGCTTATGCAACGCCTGTAAGAAATGGTTTTACTTGTATTATCGATGAAATGAACTCAGCAGTTTGAGGGGATTTAACGCAATCATTCCGTACAGTCATTCAACCTGAATATAACTCAATGCCTACCTCCGTCTTTTCTGATACACACTGAAAACGTGTTGATTGTTGTCACTCAGAATGAAGTCGAGTTAACCTCACGTTTTCGCAAGTACGTTCACTCCTGGCTCCATCGAACAACTTTGCAGCAGAATAATTGAACTTGGGGTAGGTGAGCATAAAGCAGAATGAATGAAAAACATGCTGGTTGGTTATTTGTCGCGGTACTGTCGTTACATGATGCTATATTCAGATGGCGCGACCAGGATGGCATGGAGAGAATCACGCTCAGTTTCCGGCAGACGTTGTTTCATGATGCGATGAGCGCTCCCGCCAGACAATCCAGGCAACTGCCGCTTCCCATGACATATATCCGTTATTGCCATGTTTTGCCCTGCGAAGGTCAACTGCATCACCAAACCTTTCAATGATGAATTTTTCAAATTCTCTGCGTTTTTCTTCGTCGTTTGTTGAATCCATGTTCTCCCCAGCAGCATACTACTACTCGCTCTTAATGCATAAAAAATAACATATCCGTTAGAGAGTGAAAAACCCGCCATAGCGGGTGTGATTTTGATGGTGAGTGCCATTTTTCGGCAACTATTTCTGACAAACCTTCTTAGATTTGCTGACAGAGCCATCATTACAAACAAACTTTTCGCCCGCGTACCGATACTCATCTTGATTGATGTATTCGTTATGGTTCTCGCTAATGTCGGTGAGAAGGCGCAGCACCTGCCCGTTCTCCGCCGCCAGCTCCCTGCGCTTGCTCTCGGCGTTAGCTAGCTGTATAGCCAGTTCTTCGTTTTGGGATTGCAGCTCTTCAATACCCGCTTTTGCAATATCACTGGCAGGAAAAAAACAGATAGAAAACTGCCGTGTACTTTTCATGATCTCAAAGCCAGGGGAATATCTGATTACGAAGGTTCGAGTAAGGACAAACAACTATTCTCAGGTCACAAAACTGAAAGCCAAGTTGTGGTTTATGACAGAAAAGTGAAAATTTCTCCCACACTGGATCTTCCAGTATTGGGTAAATCAGAAGATGATGATGGCGAGTTTTATACCAAGTAAATATACCAACACTATACCAAGTGTGACATGAGTCGTTGAATGGAATTTAGCTAAGTGTTTGAATAGTGGCGGAGAGAGGGGGATTTGAACCCCCGGTAGAGTTGCCCCTACTCCGGTTTTCGAGACCGATTTTATCGGTACTATTTTCAATAACTTAACTTTTCTCGCTGGTATATCCACAATATTTCCACTTCATAAAATTCAACTAGTTACTCATTTATCCATACTTAATATACCAACACTTTATGAGCTAAAACCTATACCTCAAAGTACGGCTTAGAGGTGAAAATGTGTGGGAGATTTTCCCAGTCAATGTCGCGTGAAGACTATCTCGCCTGCTCTCTGAAGAAGCTGTACGCGGCATTCCATACAATTTTGAACCAACTAGCCGATTGAATGCGGCAAGATATCAAAATCCTTCTTTATATAGCCTGCGGTTACGCGTGTTATATAGAATGTGAAAACAATGAAAATAAAGTAATAAATATTAAGGCAAATTGGCATCCTCGACTAACTCTGTCAATTTATCTATAGGTAACGGCTTTGAGTAATACCATCCCTGTACACCGCACTCAGGGAACATTTCAGTTAAATAATTAACCTGAGTTGATGTTTCTACACCTTCGAATACGACTTTATGGGTTATATCTTTAAAAATCTCAACTAATCCTGATAATACATTATTACTTATAGAGTATTCATCAATAGAGTCTGTAATTGATTTATCAATTTTAATTTCATCTATTTGCAAACTTGACAGCCAGTTTAAATTTGAATAGCCTGTCCCGAAATCATCAATGGCTATTGAAATGCCTTTATCATTAAATAAAGAAATTACCTTTTGGAGTGAATTTAGATCCGCACTTTGTCTTTCTGTTAATTCCATCATTATCATTCCAGGCTCTATATTTAATTCATCGATCATCTGAAACACTTTTCCTTGAAAAGATTCAGACAAAAGATCTTGAGAACTAACATTAATGCTTATAAAAACATTAAATTTTTCAGAAAGAGACCTGGCTTCTTTTACTACCATTCGAAATACAAGGTTACTTACATCTTGAATTAAACCATGCTCCTCAGCAATAGGAATAAATATATCAGGTGGAATACTACCAATATCATAATCATCCCATCTAATTAGTGCCTCCACACCAATAATCTTACCAGTTTTTATTTTATAAATAGGTTGATATACAAGATATAATGATTCACTTCTTATGGCGTTTTTTAATCTTGATGCTAATGATTGTTTACGTGCAACCCTTTGGTTATAAACAACACCTAAAAGGACACCTGTTACAGTAGATGTGAATGCAATCAACAAGATTATTAACGAATTATCGAAACTCACCCAAGGAAATTTAACTCCTCCCATGACACAGATGTCATGCTTCCCATTACAACTTTGCGTAGTAATAAGTCCTAATTGATAGGACTTATCATGTTTAGCCCCCTCAAGCAGATCGACTTGATCACCAAACTTAAACAAATGAAGAGAGTGGTCTCTATTGCCGACAATGGCAGAAAACCCCTTCTCTTCATGGTCTGTAACAAATCCGTTAAAAGCAAATGGTGAAATCGTTATAGCTAACTTCTGGTTGCTTAGTAAATCAGCTTTAACATTATTTTCCAACAACACGCCAAAAAACCACGTCAAATTATCCTTTTCGACTTTTCTATCGTATATATTGAGTGATAATGGTGCTGGCAACTTTCCCCACAACGCAGTACAAGTAATTGCCCCATTAGAAATAAATGATATATCCTTTATAAGTGCATAAGGCCATAGAGCGACTCTTACAACATGAAGTTGTAGTTCACTACAGGGACTATAAGCATCAAATATCTCATAATCATCATTTATTTTATCAATCTGTTGAATGAGACTAACACTTCTATTCAATACTCGTTCTGTATATGAATCGATACGTTCCTTATATATATAATAAGTAGAAACCTCAGTTAACGAGGAAAAAATCAAGAATGAAAATGTGATTGATATCACATAGGGCTTAAGTTTAGTCAATTTGTAATTATTTATCATATCAACCTCTAATATATCTTAACCCTTTGTGACACCATACATTCCACTATCAATTTACAATGTCGAAAATACAATTAAAATAGGTTATCGGCCATAATGGATTTTTCTTTATACTTTTCATTAGAAACTAACATCATAATATAGTACAAAACTATATAAGTGAGATCTATGTCTGCATTTCAATCAAGTAAATGTCCCCCTACATTTACAAACATTGTGATAATGATAGCACCCATGGGGGACTGAGTATGAGGGAGAGTTCTTCCCCGATGCTGATATTCGGATAAAACCGATGATGACACTGCCGGCGATCAACACTGATGCCAGCAAGCAGGAGAAAGAACAGATAAGTCAGACAGTTCAGGAAATGTTTGAAGAAACTGAATTCTGGTCAGTAAGCGCATAAAGCCTTTCAACATCCGCTACAGCATCGCTTCGTAAAAGCTGCAGCGGATTGATTCCCAACACAGCACCCTATTGTTCAGGTTTGTCCGGCCAGGCAATTTCCAGCGGATTACTGGTATCAATCCTGCTTATCAGTACCGAATATCTTTCCCATTCAGTGAGCAGTGCTATTTCTTTATCGGTTGCCATGCCTAACCTGACTGCCCGTTCAAGTGGTGTAATCGCGGCATCGGCTTCCATAAGCAGCGCCTGTTTTTTTGCTTCTGCCTGCCGCTTTAGTTCTTCATCTGTGTACTGGCGTGGAATAACTTTTTCCCCGTCAAAAACCCATCCCCCGAAGATGTCACAACCATCAGGAATACTGTCAACATCAACAACCGTCAAACCACCGGGATAAAGCCGTGATGCATCTTCGCTGATACTACGAATAATGCCAGTATCGTTTTCGATTGCCAGGCTGTATTTCTTTGTGAATTGAGACAGCGATTTATACCAGTCCTTTCCTGTGGCATCGATAAAATACTGAATATCATCACCCAAAAAATACTCGTCAGGAATATAGCGTTGTAAATTAGTTAATTTCATTTTTTAATCACCAATCGTTACCCAGCCACCATTTCGCCATACTTGCAGAGGACGATATAAAGCGATACCGACCTGATTGCTCTCGTTTCCGTTCCCGCCAGTCAGGACGCAGCCAGAAGGAGCTTCCACCAGTCCGCCATCCATAACCATACTGCTCTGTGCACCACGTTTCACACCAGTAATAAAATTTTGGTTAACCCATGTTTTCGCCTCATTAATGCGATTGTTTATCCAAATATTTATCCAGCCCGAATTACCGTTCTCTCCCCATGCAGCGCCGTAAATATTTGCATCAGCCTGGATGATACCCGACCCAAATCTTATACTGGCCTGCGGAATACTGAACTCGCCAGTTTCCAGATCGAACGTAAATTGTTTAACAGGACCACCACCCCACGGAACACCAAAAATACGAAACCTTCTGTCAATAAGGTCCATATTCACAGATGCCCCCGTTGTGGTATTAATAATTGTGTACTGCGGGCTGTCTGAACTGGATGTTTTTAGGACAATATCACTTTCTACCAGCGTCAGTCCCCCGGTCATTGTGTCGCCGTTTTTATCAACGGCATTAGCAGCCTTATCAACCGTGGGCTTTAAACCGATATTCTGGACAAACAACTGCGGATTAGGAATATCATTGCCGTTCCGGTCTTTAGCCAGTCGCGCATTCGCATTATCCATCGCGATTTTGACAGCCAGTGGAGTCGCTGACTGTGTTTCACTGGTGCTGTTCACCGCACTGTTAAGCTGGAGCAATCCCTTTTGTTGTGTAGAACCATCAACGACACCAATTGACTCCCGCGATGTTTTTTGTGCTTCCGCGCCACGCGCTTTTATCTCTTTCAGGTTCTGATCTATACGCAGAAATAATCCGTCTCCTGTGGAAACATTCAGCGTGATGCTTGAGGTATCTGATACTGCCAGGCGAAACTGCATATTTACACTGACACCACCAACAGGTTTATCGATCGATGGGCAGTTTGCCACCGCGTAAAGTTCTCCGGTATCCGTCATTAAACCGACTTCACGAACGGTAAATCCACCAATCCCGGTCGGCAGAACGATTTTCGCCATTAACTGCGTGGACTGTTCCGGGGACACAACCAGATCAGCGATATCTCCCCGGTAAGTTTCATTAATCAACCGGACTTGCGCCGGATCAGGCCTGACCTGCTTGCCATTACTGTCACCCACCACAAAGTGAGTCAGTGCAATCAGACGACCACTGGCAAGCGCCTCTGCCTCCAGTTCTTTACCCCGGTTAGTGATAATTGAGTAGTAATCAGCCATGAGATTCCCCGGCAAAAATGTCCACATCGATATGCGCTGTTGTCGCACCCGAAAAATAAAAAGCACCGTCCATACCCACATTCGCCATCACATCAATTTTGCTCAGATAGCTACGCAGGTTCTTGGCACGGTCAGTAAGCTGGCGTATCTGATGATAGAGAGCGTCACTGACCCCTTCACTGCTCTGTACTTCGATCCGGAAGGTGTAAGGTACAGCGCGTGGGGTGTCTTCCCACCACTCAACCACGGTCGTGGGCAGGTTCACTGACCCAAGAGAACGGCGTACCGCCCCGGCCGTTCCCCTGTGCTGATGAACATAAGCGGCATCTTTTATCACCTGCCGCTTTTGCGCCTCTGTCCAGCTGTCATCCCAGAAATCAACAGCATGCTCCCAGGCCAGCCAGGGGAGAAGATGCGCCGGGCAGGTATCAGGGTTTTTGGACTTGCGCACCATATTGGTATCGAGAGTGGCGATTTGCTCAGCGCTGGCCTGCTCCTGCGCCCGCTCTTCATGAAATGCGCCAGGAGGCAGCAGGGATCGAAACTTAGCCGTCATTGCTGCTGACCTCCCTGCGGGTGACATTGATGGCGGTACACCACGGTGCTTTACCCGCTTCCGCTTCCAGATCTGCCACCGGAGAAATCAGTCTTACCCTGACCACACCGGATTGCTGCAGAGCTGCATAAATGGCGGACAGGGGGACGACGGTTTTAATCCGATGGGAAAGCGTGGTGTATGACCGTAAAACATCGATGGCATTATTCAGCACTGTACTGGCGTCCGGTCCTTCCGGAATTTCCAGTTCTGCCGTAACAGCATAGTTTGCAATCGTGGCACTTTTTATCGTCACATAGTCCGTTAACGGGCGGATTTCATCCGCATTCAGTGTGCTGTTAACCTTATCAAGCAGGGGCTGTCCCGCTGTCCCATCCCCGGTACGGGACAGGACATAGACATCAACGTAGCCGGGCCGGTTATGGGTTTCCGGCCCATAGGCATCTGCATCCAGCACATCCGTATCGGCAGACTTTGCATGAAAGCGGTAAGCGTTACGCGCGCCTGCCGTATTCAGCTGTGCCCATGAAAGCTGGATACGTTCGCGAAATGCCGCATCGCCTTCCAGCTCAGGCTCCACAGGCGGAACAGCAAGTGGATCGCCGGGCTTAATCACCTGCCGCTTAACGTTGAATGCGGCACCTATCTGGTCAAGGTCAGCCTCTTTTGCACTCGCGAGAAATACCGCCCGCACGGCATCATTAACCCGCTGAAAAGCCAGCGTCAGCTGATAGGCATTCACTTCCCCCTGTTTAAACGTCGGATCGGATTCCACCAGCGCATCAAACTGCTCATCAAGTTCCCGCAGGCGCGCCAGCCACCGGGTGAAGATTTCCGTCGCATCCGGCACCACAATGGCATCCGGTACGTCCAGTTCTGACAGGTTGATCACGTCATAGCTGCTTGCCATAAATCGTTATGTCTCCCGTTCTGACAGGTAAATTGGTTTCCTTGTTGATCCCCTCGATA